>NZ_JADBGG010000009.1 GCF_014873765.1 Desulfomicrobium macestii
CCTTGGGCGGAAGCTTGCGTGCATCGGTGGTTTGCATGGATCCGAATGTACACAATTCTTCCACGAATGTTAACTATTTTATGCTCGGATTAATAGCTGCAGTTCCTATTTTTCTCATTGGTAAAATTCAAAAACTCGTTCATTTCAAAATTATTTACCATTTAGTAGATATTCACCTTCCTCGTCATCTTGGAATTGACCGTTTTCCATTCGCTATAGCGTGCCAGTTCGTCCACCAGAGGATGCGAGGGGAGGGCGCCCAGATGTTGCCAGGTAGTTGTCCGGAAACTGACGCCTTCCGGCATTGTATCTTTGAAAGCGTTCGGAAGCAGGCTGATGCCGAGGACGACTTTGTGAGGCCTGTCCGGAAATATGACAGTTCCGTATTTGGTCAGGAATTCACCCCGCAGTTGGATCTGATCCTTGTCTTTGGCCTTGCCCTGGGCTGCTCCGATGCCCGACAGCCATTTGGCTTCACAAAGGATCACCGTGTTCGAGGTTGTAATGCCCATATCAATTTCAGGACCACCGGAGACCAGGGTGTCGGGGTGGGGGATGCGGCGCCAGAGGGAGATTTCCGCGTTGTCTGTCTTTGCACCCGGCAGGTCGATCAGTCTGAACAGGTCCCTGAGCCAGGGTTCGAGGATGTCTTGCGGCGCCCGGGCTATGGTGCCGAAGACCGTCCAGGTGATGGCGTCTTCGCTGTGCAGGGACTGCAGGTCGCAGTAGTAGCCAAGGCCCGAGGTTGCGATTTCGAGATCTTTACCTTCGAAGGCCCGTGATTGTCTGCTTTTGTAGAGCTTCTGGACGATTTCTGGCGGTGGCCAGGCCGTGAAGCCGGTGCGGATCAGGTTGTCGTAGGGGTGCGAAACAGCCTTCACGCCGCCTTTGCTGCGGGCAACGGGGATGGCTCTGCTGTTCCAGTCAAGCATTTCATTACTGCAAATTTCGACTGTCCCACGAGTATCATCGATCATGATTTTTTCACCGGGCTTTTTTTTCATCGTGTTGAAATGAGGTTGTCTGGCAGCGATGTATACTTGTCGAAGTTTTTGAGTACCCCGATCACGGTCTGCATGCGCTCTTCAAGTTCTCCTTGAAGGGTGATGAATGGTATGCGTCTGCGGATGAGGTCCGCGTGGATTTGCTTCTGAAAGATCGTCCTGTTTGCCAGGCCTGATCGGTCCCATGTGTCGTCATAGGAGATGTCGTCATTGCACAGGAAAAAGAGGTCGTAGCGATTGATCGTGCTGTCCGCCAGGCATGTCAGGCGCGGGTCGGCTTTGCCGTGGTAGTACATCGAGAAGCTCCAGGTTGTCGTTGCGTCGGTGTCGACAAAAAGGAACCGGTTTGCTTCAAGACTCTTCGCGTCCTCACGTTCGATATGGACTTGCGCGATTTCCAGGAGTTGATTCAGGGTCAGGCGGCGTTCCTGTTGGTGCTTTTCCCAGTACTCACGTCCGTACTCGGGCATCCAGACAGTGCCCATCTTGGTCGCCAGGGTCTCGGCGAGAGTTGTCTTGCCAGTGGAAGGGGCGCCAAGGAAAACGACCTTGGTGATGAGATCCCGGTAAACTTCCGCAGCAACGAACCGTCGGTTCTCGAAGGGTGCGTTTCGAATCTTGGTGGCCGAGATGGGGACGGCAACGCGATGCTCGTCAACACGGCAATCTCTGGCATTCAAGGCTTTGCTGACATGGTCTCCGTAAAATTCGCTGGAGAAGAAATGCGATATTCTCCGGCCTGCAAGGAAATTCAGGAGGAAGTCCTCATGGATTTTTCTGATTTCCGGTGTGTCTCCGACAATGGTCGGGCCGTCCCACGCCTCAAGGACCTCCACGGAAGGGTAGAGCTTCCTGATCCAGCCAGCGCGCACCTGCAGGGGAATCGTCGTGATCTCGGGGGAATCGTACACGATGACGATCAGGTGGTCGGTTTCCGCAAGGGCGCGCTCGATCAGGAATTGGTGCCCCTTGTGCAGCGGGGCGAACTTTCCGAGGGTCAGTCCGATCCTCATGCCGGGGACTCCGATCGCGAGGTAAAATCATTACGCCATGAAACAAGGCCTGCGGTCGCCATCAGAAGGAAGACCATGTAAAGACCTGATGTGAGAAGAAGGGATTTATACGCATACACCCCAATGGCAACGATATCCACGACGATCCAGAAATACCAGGATTCGACCTTCTTTTTGATCATCAGCCATTGGGCAATAAGGCTTGCGACGGTCGTGAACGCATCCCAGAAGGGCACGGAAGCGTCCGTATATGTCGCCATTACCCAGCCCCAGACACCTGTTCCCGCAAACGCGGCAGCCACCCATAGGGCGAGATGTCGAGATTCCAGGCGGGACAGGAGCAGTTCGTCTCGGTTTTTGCCGCCGTGCAGCCAGTGATGCCAACCATAAAGTTGCAGCCCGACATAAATCACTTGCAGGATTAGGTCAGAGTACAGCTTCACGTCATAGAAAATGTAAATATACAGCGTGACCTGGATGAGGCCGGTCGGCCAGCACCAAATATTCTGACGGATAGAGAACCAGACGCAAAGCAGTCCGAAGAGGACGGCAAGTGCTTCAATCCCAGTCATATATTGATCCTTGCACTACGCAATGCGCTCGTGTGAGGGGGGCGGCACTGTCCTGGCTGTCAGGTCTGTCCGGAATTTCTGAGAAGCTGTTGCGCCAGTTCCAATGCATCCACAGGCCAGAAAACTTTGGGGCGAGGGTGCGCAACTCCGGCACGTTGTTCAGGTCTGCAAGCAATCACTTTTTCCCTCCATTGCGCGGGCACTGCTCCAAGGCCATGCACGGCCCCAAGAAGAGCTCCACAAATGGCGGCATTGGTGTCGGTGTCGCCACCGCGCATGACCGTATCGACTACGCCTTCTTCAAGGTTTGGGGCATGGAGAAGCTGCCAGACGGCGTTCTGGAAGGCTATGAGTACCCATCCTTGCTGGCGTCCGTAGCTTTTGGGTGGAGTCGTGGCTGCATCAGCGAGAGCCCCTTTCAAGGCGGAATGAACGTCCATTGTCTCCGCCCAGAGCAGCATCCCGGCATAGAGACTCCACGAAGAGCAACCGCTCCGAATGACTCGGGACAAGGCCATGGCGAAAAGGGCATTGGCTTCACAGCAGACCAAGTGCGGATGGGTTATGGACGCGTCCTTTTTTGCCCAGTCGCCAACGTCCCACAGGTTGTGACGCGTTCCAAAAATGCCCAGCGGGCTGACGCGCATGAGTGCGCCGTTGGCTTGGCTCTCAAAATTGGGCTGATCCCTGAGGCCTGCCGCAATGGTTGCTCCGCAATCGAACGGGCGCGAGTCGTACCAGAATCGGTAGGCATTTCGAGCTTTGTATTTGTCGAACCTGCCATGTTCCACTAACGACCGGGCGAGCATGAGGGCCAATTCCGAATCGTCCGTGGGTTGACCAGCCAGGGTGTTCCACGTTCCCCCGTCGGCCAGTTCGCGTACCCCTGATGGATATAGGGCCCGTATCTCCTCCGCAGATTTGAATTCTACCAGACTCCCCAGGGAATCTCCTGCGAGCTGTCCCATCAGGCAGCCCTGGGCGCGGGAGAGAATGGTGTTGTGAAGAACATCGGGCGCATCTTCATTCCAGGACAGGATATAGTTTCGCTGTTCCTCAGTTTCCGGGGATTGGCGGTGCCTTGATTTGGGGCACCATCGCCACAGGCTGGACAGTTTCTCCAAGGCAGCGCTTCCGGCAAAGCCATGCCTGGCGAGCCAGCACCCGACAATCGTACCTGTTCTGCCAATGCCGCCCCAGCAGTGCAGATAGATCCCTTTGCCCTGGGCCAGTGAGTTGTCGATCAGGTCGAGAATCTCACGTGTAGTTTGCCGCGACCCTGGAATGCTCACATCCGGAATCGGAAACGTGCAGTATTTGGTCGTCCCATCGATCGAGTTGACGATGTCACGATAAGGCTTGAGGCCGTCCGCCGGGGTGGTCAGGTCAATGAATACCCCGACGCCAGACTTTAGCAGCGCCTTGATCCTTGAAATAGAGGATTCCTCGTCAAGAGTGCGCGGGTATTCCCCGGCAAGAAATTTGTTAGGGACGATCCAATAGGAGTTTTCGATTGGTGTTGTTGTCATGTTGAAAATCGTTGAGGTTTGGGATGGATTTATAACTCTGAACTCCGGCAACAAGCTAGGAACAACAGCTTGAACTTGGTGAATGAAGCGCGGCACTCATTGATCGAGGCTCGAGTGGGGCATGCGCTCCACCGGGGCCTGGTTCAGAAACCAGGCACGGTACATCGTCTACCCCACAAGGTCTGTTCTTCGATGACCTTGTGGGGGGAATGAATAGTTCTGTAATGTCAGACAGGTACCATTTCTAACGAATCCTTTGATTTGGAGTGCGACGTGTTGGTCTATTAAAATTAGAGAGAGATAAACGCAGCGGACGAACACTTTTCAACAACCGCACGCTTGAATACAATTGATTTTGATTGGCATGCAACCATTCGGCAATATCAAGAAGATTTTTGGCAGCAATAGTTGAGTCCGTACGAGAGGGAGCAATTGGTAACTGAAAAATCGCTCTACCTCGCTGCTCAAATTGCTGGCCTGGAAGATTCAGGATGCAAGCAGCTATGGAGGCAGAATTAGGGTCTCTACACTCCAACCGGGCACAATTTCTGCCGTGGCCGTCGCAACTATACGAAGTGTCGATACCAAGGCAATTAAGCCATCTCACTAACCCTGCCATGTATGTATCCATGATCGGAAGTTCGTCTGGAGCACCGCCTTCAGCACCACCATGGCATGATTCAACCGCACTCAACCAATGGTCTTCCTCAACTTCATTGTTTGACGGCGTAAAAGTATCATCTACTAACTCTCCAAATCTTCCAAGTTCTACAATTTTCTTAAGAAAACGTATATTTTCTTTTTTTTCATTTTGAAATGAAATATGCAGTTTGCCTTTCGAATTTGCTAAAAAACCACTTCTGATCAGGATTCTGGACCATGGCAGTTTCTTTGGCAGCAAAGTCTGCGGTAATTCATACTTCCACACATCCCATAGAATTTTATAAGCAAGTTCAATGAATGTTCTATCAGAATCTCTGTTGTAATTTTTGCCGCCATGAAACAAATTACAGCGAACCTGGTAAATCATTGAGATCAAATGTGGCCAATCTGCTGGGATATTTTCATCAGATTGGATATGATCTAATGCACAAGCTGGCGAAAATGCTGGAAAACGATTCTCTTGACCGTTTCTCGTAGAAACAATATACGGATCTCTCTCAGCAACTTTTTTTATAAATTTGTAGCGATCTTCAGTAAGGTTCCATGGCTCGATTCCGTTATTGTAGAGCCACAGGGATTGAAATATAGGAGCCATCTCAAGAAATGAATTAACGAGTTCACAGAATTTTGCATCAACTTTATAGAGGCTGCCAAAGCGATCAGACAAATTTTTGTCTTTTGCCATGCAATGCACAAGGTAGGCATCTTCATGGTTTCGGCTTAAGTCTGGAACGCTTTTTGATGCCCATGCGTTAACCGTTACCCAAAGATATATCAATTTTTCAGATACGTTGTTCTCGTCTGTCTCCCTAAATCTGTGAATCCAGCCTTTAGCAAAATTCCACAGTTCTATGTTATCGTGCGGTCGGTTTAATGATTGAATTGCCCTTGCTCTCCAAGTCAAT
Organism: Desulfomicrobium macestii; assembly: GCF_014873765.1. Lineage (NCBI taxonomy): Bacteria > Pseudomonadati > Thermodesulfobacteriota > Desulfovibrionia > Desulfovibrionales > Desulfomicrobiaceae > Desulfomicrobium > Desulfomicrobium macestii. The sequence continues at coordinate 5,687 of NZ_JADBGG010000009.1, forward strand.
TGCCCACAATTTGCCATTTTAGGCCTCCTCCCACGATGCTGGTATTGTCGTGAAAATCCCTTAACATGAAATTGCCATGTTGATATGAGATTGCGATATTTATTGATGTCCTCTTATTGTCTCTCAACAGCAAGCTCTCCGTCCTCGCCTTCCCTGGGTAGAGACAGCAGAGCCGATGATTCCTCGATCGGCATTTCCTGAACGTTTCTGAGCTTGCGCCCGATGGCGCGGGTGCGGACCTTGGCCTTCTCAATGGTCTCCGAGGCCTGGTTAATGCGTTTCTGCACCGCGTCCAGGACCTCGCCGTACTTGGTCCATTCCGTCTTGACCGCGCCGAGCAGGGTCCAGACCTCGCTTGATCGTTTCTGGATGGCCAGGGTGCGAAAGCCCATCTGCAGACTGTTCAGGATTGACCACAGGGTCGTCGGGCCGGCGATGACCACTCGGCAATCGCGCTGGATGCATTCAGCGAGACCCGGGCGGCGGATGACCTCGGCGAAGAGCCCTTCGATGGGCAGGAAAAGAATGCCGAAGTCTGTGCTGGCAGGTGGGTTGATGTACTTGTCGCGGATATCTCGGGCGCAGGCCTTGATGCGGGTTTCGAGCTGTCGACCGGCCATGTCGATGCCTTCTGCGTCGGCGCGCTCTTGGGCATCAAGGAGCCGCTGGTAGTCCTCCACCGGGAATTTGGCGTCGACAGGCAACAGGACGGGTGCATCGCCATTCTGTCCCGGCAATTTGACGGCGAACTCGACGCGCTCCGCACCTTCGCGGGTGGAGGCGTTGCGGACGTATTGCTCGGCGCTCAGAACCTGTTCGAGCAGCGCTCCGAGCTGGATCTCGCCCCAGGTGCCGCGGGTCTTGACGTTGGTCAGAACTTTCTTCAGGTCGCCCACGCCCGTGGCCAGGGTCTGCATTTCGCCGAGTCCTTTGTGGACCTGTTCGAGGCGTTCGCTGACCTGGCGGAAAGATTCGCCGAGGCGCTTTTCCAGGGTGCCCTGGAGCTTTTCATCCACGGTCTGGCGCATGTTTTCAAGCTGCTTGGCGTTGTCGGTCTGAAGCATTTGCAGCTTTGTCTCAACAGTGGAGCGGACAGTCTCCAGTTTGGCAGCATTGGTTTCCGAGAGCTGGTTCATGGCCGCCGCCATGGCGTCCAGTTGCGATTTTTGCGTCTTACCGAGTTCGCCCATGGTCCTGGCCGTAGTCTCGGAGATGCCGGTCAGGGCCTTGACGATCTCTTCGCGCAGTTCCTTGGCATTCGCGGAGGCCTGGACGCGCATGGTATCGAGGCTTCCGGACGTGGATCTGGTCAGCTCGGTCAGTTGCGCCGAGAACGTGTCAAGCTGGACCTTCTCTGCTGCCGAGAGATCCTTGAGGGTGTTGCTCATGGACTCCGAGATTTTGGTCAACGTGGACACCACTTCTTCTCTCAGGCTCTTGGCAAGAGCGGAGGATTCCTGGAAGGAGGCGTCGAGTTTGTTCGTGGTGACCTTGGCCGTGGCCGCGATCTGACTCGAAAATGAGTCCATGTGGTTCTTCTGCAGCGTCCCAAGGTCTTTGATGGTCACGCCGATGCTCTCTGAAATTTTCGTCAACGTGCCAACAACCTCCTCGCGCAGGGCCTTGGAGCTCTCGGCCGCCTGCTTTTCGAGGTGCGCAAGCTGCTCCTGGTTGGACCTCGTGAAGTCGGAGAATTGCGCAGCCAGCGCATCGAACTGTCGCCCTTGAGCGCAATGTGCCTCGGAAATTCGCTGAAGTATCCCGCTCGAAAGCTCCCGGAAACTCTCCCCGACCTCTCGGCGTTGATCACCAAGCATTCGCCCTGATTCGGCACGGCTTTGGCCGATTTCTTCCTTTATGAGACGGGTTGCCATTTCCAGGGATTTTTCAAAGGAATCGAGTCGCGCACCCATGAGCAGGGCGCTCCGTGACATCTGGTACAGGATGGCCAAGATCAGGAGGATGGCCGCTGCTGGCAGAGCGATGGGGCCGTACAAGAGCAGTTCGTTCATGGTTGCCTCGAGGTTCGATGAGCCGTTATGGGGGTGCCGATTCTGCCCTGTATGCAAATCAAAGCACGTGCTCTCAGCCTGGGTCGTGCATGACAAGCTCCGGGCCGGTTCAGGATAGGGTTGTTTTTAATGTTCGTGCACACAAAATTTTACAGGTTGTCCCGTGCTGTGGGGAACATCTTGGCATGAAATGGCTCATGGAGTTGAACTTATGCCTCCAGCCTTCATCTATAAGTGCATGTCAAGCCACGCCCCTGACTTCAGGCCAGCGCATAGGACACCTTGTTCTCATTGATGAGGATCCAGCCCTTGCCTTGCATTTCGGCCAAAAGCGAGGCGAGCTCCTCATCGGCGAGCTGCTTCTGGAACAGGGAGCTGATGGTGCTGGAGAGCGTCTTGATGGTGCGGGGCTTTGCTGAGCCACGCTGCTTGAGGTTGGTAAAAATAACTTCAAGCTTCTCCGGGGCAGTCTTGGCGTTCGAGGCCTTCAGCAGGGGGATGTCAGCGATGGAGACTGACCTTGCGACCGATATTTTCTTGCTTCTGAGGTGCTGGATCAGAGGGTCGAAGCCCGTGTCCTTGGAGATGATGTGGAAGTAGGCCGTGGGATCCTGGGCGGCCAGTTGGCCGACATAGAAGGCGATATGGAAATCAAGGGCATTGGATCCGTTGCCGGAAATCTTCACGTACTCGGCCCGCGTGCCCATCTTCTGGACTGCGGCCGCGAGGACGAAGGGCAGCTTCGTCTGGCTCGCCCCTACAAACAGGAGAATCTTGAAATGCTCGGCGTCCAGCCCGGCCAGGGCTTCGACATGGACGTTTTCGTAGTCGATGAGAACGAAGTTGGTGCGCAAATTATTACCCTCTTCATGACGATGTCTTTGAGTGGAGGCGTTCGGGTATGGCTGTAAACTGTCATGGCATAGCGTTTGGCCATCTCAAAGGATGCAGTGGGGATATAACGGGCGGAATATGTATGACACAAGTGTTTGTTCGGAATTGTTGAGCCCTTTTTTTATTGACCACCGGCTCGGCTGGGCATAGATACATTTCAGCGCCGATTTGATTTCAGCTTGCGGGCGCTTAACAAATGCAGCTAAAGCGTGGGACAACCCGCTTTGGCGCAAGCTGAGCGGATTTTTTTTGCCCGGAATTCGGGCGTCGCCGATTTAATCGACAACTTGCGGGGCGACCAAGAAATACTGCTAAAGCGTTGGCCCACGACTTTGCTCCACAGTGTGCCATGCGCCCACCTGTCCGGAGCAAAGGAGTTTTTTGGGCCATGTCTAAAATCACACCCCCCACCGAGCATTTTCATCTCTTCACTTCGGAGTCCGTTTCCGAGGGCCATCCGGACAAACTCGCCGACCGGATCTCCGACCGCATCCTCGACGCCTTTCTTGAGCGCGACCCGCATTCCCGCGTCGCTTGCGAGACCATGCTGGCCGACCAGTGCGTCATTGTCGCGGGGGAGTTCAAGACCCGTCGGCTCGATGACTTCCACGCCGTGCGCGACTCGGCCGAAATCCTGGTGCGTCAGGTGCTTCGGGACGCTGGCTACCGCAGCGCTGAAACAGGCATCGATCCCGATGCCTGCGAAATCCAGGTGCGCTTCAACGGCCAGTCAAGGGAGATCAGCCAGGGCGTTGACCGTCCCGACGGCATCCTCGGCGCCGGGGACCAGGGGCTCATGTTCGGGTACGCCTGCGACGAAACTCCGGAGCTCATGCCCGCGCCCATCGTGTACGCGCACCGGTTGGTGCGAAGGCAGGCCGAGGCGCGCAAAAGCGGGCTGCTGCCATGGCTCGGGCCCGACGCCAAGTCCCAGGTCACCTTCCGGTACAGCGAAGGCAGTCCCGTCCAGATCGAGGCCGTGGTCCTTTCCACCCAGCACGACGCTGGCATCGGGGCGGAAATGCTGCGTGCTGAAGTAAGGACGCACATCATCGACCCCGTCATTCCGGAAGCGCTGCGTTCTCCTGCATTCCGCACCCTGATCAATCCCACCGGCAGCTTCGTCACCGGCGGGCCGAAGGGCGATGCCGGCCTGACCGGCCGCAAGATCATCGTGGATACCTACGGCGGCGCCGCCCCGCATGGTGGCGGGGCCTTCTCCGGGAAGGACCCGTCCAAGGTGGACCGCTCGGCCGCATACATGGCCCGCTTCCTGGCCAAGCAGATCGTGGCGCGGGGATGGGCCCGGCGTGCCCTGGTTCAGTTGGCATATGTCATCGGCATGGCAGAGCCCGTCAGCTTCATGGTTGACACCTTCGGCACCGGGACGGAGCATTGCTCCGGCATCACCTCACGCCTGCGCCGCGAATTCGACCTGCGGCCACAGGGGATCATCGACGCCCTGGATCTGCTCCGGCCCATCTATTATCCCACGGCGGCTTACGGACACTTTGGGAGAACCGATCTGAACCTCCCGTGGGAGGTGGTGCGATGAAAGCGCGAGGCAAAGGAGTGAATCCCGAATTCAGACCCAAGGCGTACTTCGGTCCCCAGAAACTTGAAGAGCACCTGCTTTCGAACGTCCCTGGCGGAGTGGTCAGGAATCGGATGCGCGAGATGATCTCAGCCGGGCAGGAGAAGGAAGCCCGGGAGTTGATTGATGAGGTCGTGAATGACGGCGGAGAAATTGCCACCTATCTGGAATCCATCCACCCCATGTTCATGGGCGGCAACTACCTTCCCGAGCGCGAGCACGGGGAGGTCGAGATCGGCCGAATCACCATCGAGTCCACGACGTACGATGTCACCAGCGTGTATGCCGGGCGGTCGAACGGAAAAATCCGCATCAGGGTCGTTGACGAATACGATGGCGGCACCCTCGTCAGCCACCCCGAGATCGAAACGGAAAAGCCCCTCACAATGGGGGAATTCGCCGATTTCTTTCTGGGAGTGTGGCCGTTCATCGATGTCGTGATGATGAACGCTGAAGGGGATCTTGATGGAGGACTCGACTTTTTTTGGGCGGAGTCGAGCTTTTATCCGGACTTTGACATGTTTTTGCGACAACGGGTGATCGAGGCGTATGCGAAAGCGTACGACTAGGGCAGAGCAGATAGATGAAGACTCAGAAGCGGGGCCTCATTCATCGAGGCCCTATTTCCAACGGTGCTTTTGGTCACAGAGGTCTCGCAAAAGGGCCGTTCTCATTCTCTATCTGCACAACTACGTGTGACTCCTCAAATTTGTAAGCTCAGCTTAATTACTGGCTTGTTTTGGAAGAAAATAGCGATTCTAAAGGCCGTAAGAATGGTCTTTTTGAAATAAAAATAAACTATTTCTGAATATTAGATGCTTCAGTGACCTAAGCAGGATCCACGCATAGTAAATTCCTGTATGACGAGCGAATGATTTTTATTTATTTCTGCCACATTCCGAGGGTTCGTCTTACATCCTATTATTCTTGACAATTTTTATTTCATAAGGCGTAACTGAACTCAACAAAAATGAGGCCTTATGAACTTTGGGAGTTGGGCATCATCCCACCTGCATGGGGCCATTAGGTGGTAAAAACGGCCAATCGGGTATTTTTGTTGCGCTACCAATCTCTGATTGTTCAGCTACTTCGGCCTGCATATACAGCAGTCCTTCGTCCTGATTCATGTTAATTGGTCGCACAAAAATGCATCAAAATGAGAAGTATATGGCACAGGTCTTCGATTCTGTAGGCAAAGGCGCATTTACCATGACCACTCTCGGTACACTATGCTTGTTCGCATAGATTTTATGATACTGTCTTTATTCACCTGTTGTATGTAAAGATAATTTTCGATAGAGATGTTTGGTATATGTGAGGTATGTAAATTAGCCCTAATTGTCTTATTGTGTATTGAAATTGATTTGCAAAAATTATTTAATTAGAGACGTGGTGAGAATTCAGTCTACTGCGTTGTTTGACTTTTTTGTTTTCGAGGGAAAAGGGGGTCTCATGCGCTACATTTCCAACCCACCAGATGCCGCTTCGCTTATGATGTCAGCGCGAAGCTTCGGCAACTATGATCTGGCTGGAGCTCTCGCCGATTTGATTGACAACAGCATCAAGGCCAAGGCCAAGGTAATCCGGCTTCAGTGTCTGTTCAACGATGGAGATCCGAAGATCAGAATTGCTGATAATGGCACAGGGATGTCTTTGGATGAGCTCTGCAAGGCCATGAGACCTGCAAGCCAAAATCCCTGTGAAGAGAGAGCTCCTGACGATATGGGAAGATTCGGCTGGGGCATGAAGTCCGCCTCGTTTTCCCAGTGCCGATTCCTAACTGTTCTTACAAGAAAGAAAGGCCAATATTCAGGTGCTTCTTGGGATTTGGATAGTCTTGACAACTGGAATATGGGGATCTTCGGGGATGTAGAGGTCAAGGCAGAGTGTTCCAAGGAACTGTTAGATTCAGACGGTACCGAAATCATTTGGAGGAGGTGTGACCGTCTGTCGGAAGGGAAAACACTCAACAACGAACAATTCAATGAACTGATCATTCACGCCCGCAACAAGCTGGCTCTCATTTATCACAGATTCATCAACGGAGAAGTCAAATCAAAGAAACTTACTATTGAACTGAATGGTATTCCGGTGCCTGATTACGATCCGTTCCACAGAAAGCATGAAGCAACCATGCAGCTCGAATGTGAGCCGCTGAAAATGGGTGGCAGGAAGAAGATAAGAGTCCAGCCGTATATCCTCCCCCACTACTCAAAGCTCAAGCCTGCCGACTTGGACAAGCTCTCAGGTGACGAAGGACTTCTCAAAAATCAAGGATTTTACGTCTATCGCAACAACCGCCTCATCATCTACGGAACTTGGTTCCGTCTGCTCAAGCACGGGGATCTGTCCCAGCTTGTGAGAATCAGTGTCGACATCCCAAACTCCCTCGATGAAATTTGGAAAATCACTGTCGACAAATCAGATGCACAGCTGCCATCTATTCTAAGGACGAGGCTGAGGCAGATCGTTGACGGATTAAAAAGACGCTCCGCCAAAGTCTTCAGGTCAAAGGGAGGGAAGGTCAGTGAACACGGGAAAGTCTCTGTCTGGACAAGATATGTGAAGAACGGGGAAATTCGCTATGAGATCAATCGATCACACCCGCTTCTGACAGCACTTTTCACGGATGCTTCTCCCGATCTGGAAAGCAAACTTGATGGTGCCTTGCAAGTTATCGAGCGGGAGTTTCCAGTCAATATGTTCGGGGATGATTTTTCCAAAGGGGTTGAAAGAATCAATCAGGCTGAAGCCAATCCGGAGCATTTCATGGATTTTCTTTCCGCTTCGCTCCCGGGGGTTCTTTCAGAATGCAACGGCAAGCTGAACCTCATGGCTGAGCGAATCAGAAATGTTGAGCCGTTCAGCAGTAACTGGACATTGGTTGAAGATTTTTTGACGAAGGAGGGCTGGACCAATGTTAACTCATGAAAGCAAAATAGCTTTTTTCCGAATTGAAATTTCGAAGGAACCAAAGATAACTCGGGAATTCATCAGGGAAACAGTGCTCGGTGGCCCATGGACATTCCCGGAGGATGAGTTTGAAGCCATAATTCGATATCTTGAGCACACTTTCGACATCACCCAGACCGTCGGATCTTCACTAAAAAGTGCGATCAACAAGCCTTGGCTTACCGAGAGAAGAGCTGAAATTGATTTTTTCTACTGGAATCGCCTCCGCCGCTATTACACGGAAAAAGGCATTCTGCCTCCCAAGGTTGTGGGTACTCTTGATGCGGATACTGATCAGATCCTCGACTATTCTGGAAATCCGGCCACGGAAGGGCCATGGAAGCGTCGTGGCGCGGTCATGGGCCACGTCCAATCAGGAAAGACGACTAATTATTCAACATTGATCTGCAAGGCTGCCGATGCCGGATACAAGGTCATAATTCTGCTTGCAGGCATCACAAACTCACTTCGTCAACAGACTCAGGAGAGACTGGACGAAACATTTATTGGCAAGAAGTCGGTTTTTCAGGCCGCAGCCCAAGAACCCCTCTCAATTATCAATTTTGCAGAACAGAGGAGATTTCCTGCTTACGGAACATCACGTGACAGGGATTTTCTCAAAGATGCGGCATCTACCTACGGAGTCAGCCTTGCGGCTTTGAACGAACCGATCATTTTCATAACGAAAAAAAACAAGACGACTCTTGAGAGACTGAGGGATTGGCTTAAGGAACAGAATGTTGTCGAAACTATTGATCAGCCCATTCTTTTGGTCGATGACGAGGCAGATAATGCCTCTATCAATACTGCAAATAATCCAAACCAAGTTACGGCCATAAACAGGGCAATTAGAGAGATTCTGGCTCTCTTTTCAAGATCAACCTATATCGGATATACAGCAACCCCTTTTGCCAACATATTTATCGATCCCGAATCCGAAAGTGAAATGCTACAGGATGATCTGTTTCCAAGAGACTTCATCAAGGCACTCGATCCTCCGAACAACTATGTTGGCGCAACTAGAATGTTTTCCGAATGGGGGGATCTCAGAGCGTCGATGGTTGTCCCTCTTGATCCCGAAAAGGATGATTTTGCGGCAGTCCTCCCGTTGAATCACAAAAAGAGTCAGGTTATTTCTTCCCTGCCGAAATCGCTTGAGCAGGCAGTCCGGACCTTTATCCTTTCTAGGGCGATCCGGGTGCTTAGAGGGGACAGCAGAAAGCATTGTTCGATGATGATCAATGTAAGTCGCTTCAATGATGTTCAAGAGACCATATTTGGACTTGTCTACAACTATCTGAGTGTGCTCAAGAATTCGATAACGATCAATTCAGGGCTTGGTGCTGGGGCATTCAAGGATGCCAACATGATTGCGCTAAGGCAGACTTTTGAATTGGAATACGGTGATATCGAATTTAGTTTCTCCAAAATTCAATCGGTTCTTAACAGCGCCGTTGGAAGCATCTCCGTCAGGACAATCAACATGAGGGGAGGCGCCCTTGATTATTCACGTCATCAAGATACAGGGCTTCATGTCATAGCAATTGGTGGACTAGCCTTGTCCCGCGGGTTGACTCTGGAAGGGCTGACCGTTTCATACATTCTTAGAAATGCGTCAGCCTCTGATACTTTGATGCAGATGGCAAGATGGTTCGGATACAGGCCTGGGTATGCGGATATCTGCAAACTCTACATTCCTGAAAGCTCACTGGATCACTATGAATTGATCACAGAAGCCATTGAAGAGCTTCGCGCTGAAATTAAGCGGATGGAACTGGTAAACATGACGCCAAATGATTTTGGCCTGCGGGTGCGTAACGATCCTGCAGCAATAAGAATTACAGCTGCCAACAAGATGAGGACTGCCACCAAGATGACTATAGCCCAAGATTATTCAGGGCGGCACGTCGAAGGCTATGTTCTCTACAACGATGATGAAGTCAACAGCAAAAACCGTTTCTTGACACAGAATTTTCTAAAAAAATGCGGTAAATATGATATTCGTGAAAGTAATTTTGTTCTTTGGAATGGTGTTGATGCCGAGACAGTCTTTCACTTCATTAGAGAGTTTTCCTTTCCTGAAGATCACGCTGACTTGGGCATTATAACGTCCAATAGATCTCTTTTCATGGACTACGTTTCTGACCGGCTCAAGGCAGACCTTAGTTCTTGGGACGTTGTCATCCCTATTTCAAAAACAAGCAAGTATAAGTCTTGCGATATTATTATCGGTGAGAAACTGCCGCTCAGAAGTCGTGAATCTGGAAAAGTACATAAAGGAAAATACAAAGTAACAGGAAAAAACAGAGTTGCTAATCCAGGTGACGAGAAGTTTGGTTTGAGCAGTGAAGAAATAGAGGCTGTGGAGTGCGAGATAAAAGAGGAAAAGACAGGGAGGGGATGCTGTTCATATAGCCGCCACAGAAAAAGACCACTCCTGTTGATACATGCATTCGAAGCTAAATTGAAGGAAGACCCCAAGGGGGAGGTTCTCATGCTGTCGAGCCCCGTAGTTACTCTGACCTTCTGCCTCCCGGCGACATCCGTAAAATCCGTTGAGCGGACCTACCAAGTCAACCTTGTGTATAAGCGTCAGATTCTCGAGTCCTCGGTGGAGCCGCCTGATGATGATGAGGCGATAATTGATGGGGTAGACTATGCCTGAGAACTGGGACGATTTCAAAAGCAGCGTTCACCCGTCAGAGCTGAGAGTGCGGCGAGTCGATCCGCATCATCCGATGAATTTTTTCTATGGCAAGGATTTTCATGGAAATTACGTCTTCCTCCTCAGGGGAAGAATTTACGGGGAGCCGCCAAAGACGCCTAAGCAGCTGGCCGGTATGGATATCGTTTTGGATTCGTGGGGAGAGGGAGAGTTTGAGCTCAGGTTCAGACTAATCGACTCGGCACAGGTGGATATCTTCAAGGCGCTTTGTGCCAATCTCATGTCTGCCACGGAAAGACTCAAGAGAGACCAGCACAGGATTGGGCTTGAAACTACTATCCGTCGGCTGGCGAGATGGCAGGAGCTTCTCAGGTCCAGAATGGCGGAAACCCTTACTCAAAGCCAAATCATCGGACTGTGGGGAGAGCTCTTGTTTTTCAGGGACCTGTTTCTTGCACACCTTCCGCCACATGTGGCCTTGTCATCATGGCGAGGACCGTTTGGCGATGAGCAGGATTTCATCCTTGGTTCCAAGTTGATCGAGATCAAGACGCAACTGAACAGTTCCGATCGTAAGATTCAGATTTCATCAGCGGAGCAGCTGGATACCGTTTCGGGGCAGATTATCCTCTGTCATCAGATTATTGGCCCAGCAGCAAATGAAGACTCGCGAGGCATGTCGCTGAATGAACTAGTTGAGAATGTCACGGCGAGAATGGGGAAGGATACGGCAGCGCTTGATGTTTATTGCTCAATCCTCATTGAGTTTGGGTACATGAAGAGAAACGAGTATGATGTTGATAAATGGGTCTTAAATGAACGGCGTTACTATCTGGTCGAAGAAGAGTTTCCGGCCATTAAGGCGTCTGAACTTCTCTCGGGGATTTCCGATGTCAAGTACTGCATAAAGACAGAGTCGATTAGCGGTTTTCTGGTGGCAGAAGATCAGTTCAGCGACTCTGTTTTCGGTCAGGATCTTTTCGGGTGAGCAATCTTCACTTTAGCGGAGGCACCAACTCTCCTACTGAGCACGAGAGATGTTTTTATTAGGACTTGTCGTAAATACGACCCTGATTTCAAGCGAGAAGCAGTCCGTCTGGTTGTTGAGGACTATATGGGTGTCCAGTGAGCTCAATCTACGCTAGGTATAACGCCTTGCGATTTGAAAGGCTAAGTGTAGACGCATGCTAACGATCAAGATGCGTCTTTTGCACGCATTCTGCGCCGGAATTACCAAAGGCTGAATTGAAGCGTTTGTGTAAAGAATACGCACATCTTCGGCGAGCGCGTGATATTTTATTGCTCTGATGAAGAAACAGTTAGTTTCAATTTTTGCATATAGTTGCATGCTGAGAGTTCAACTATAAAATCATAAAATTTAGTATTTAGAGTAATACACAAATATAATTCGTTCTATAGATAGCAAATCTGAAAATTAAAGATCGATATAATAGTATAAATATTTTAATTATCTGGTCGAAAATTTGTTGTAGAGCGCATGAATAATATGAAATATGCTCGCAAATATATTCAGCTATGAAATATATCTGTCCACTATAGTGAAGACAGTTCAGGGGGTAGTCTGTCGTGCAGAACATCGAAGAGGCTTATGCAGAATTGTGGGAAGATATTAAGCGAGAATCATTTGCATTCGGTCAGCCGCAGCAGGAAACTTTTTTCAACATATATGCAGCGATTGCGGCAGAAAATGGAGATTGCCTAGATCTAACCTACACACCCGTCAAAAAGGAAGGGGTGCGAGGGTATCAGGTTGATGGATATGCCCTCGATACGGAGAGAGGAGAGCTTTATCTCGCAATCGTCGATCTGAGAGATGACGAGGACATAGAGCCACTGAATCAGAACCAAGTCGATTCTCTCTACACCAAGGTAGAACGATTCTATAATAATGCTATCAAGTCAGAATACATAAACACAATTGAGGAAACAAGTCCGACATTCCAAGTTGCGTATTCAATTTATTCCGACAATGCGCTCTTCAAAAGAGTCCGCGTAATAATATTCACAAACGCAAAGCTTGCTTCAAGAAAGAAAGGTGTTGATTCAAAAGAAGTTTCCGGTAAAAAATTTATATATAACATTCTTGATTTTTCGAGGTACATCGACATTGTCATGTCTATGGGTACTCCTGAGCCGATAGAAATCGACATTGAAGATGAATTTCAGACAACACTTCCTTGTCTTAAGGCGCATACAGGGGGCACGGAATATGCCTCTTATCTAGTAGTCATGCCTGGAAATCTTCTTTCCAGACTCTATGAGGTCTACGGTGCAAGGCTTCTAGAGCAGAACGTCAGAACGTTTCTACAGGCTAGGACGAAGATCAATCAGGGGATCATCACGACCATCGAAAAGTATCCCCAGATGTTCTTTGCGTATAACAATGGCCTTACTGCAACCGCATCTGGAGTTACGACACAAGAGCTGGACTTAGGCGGTACGGCTATAAAGACCATAAAAAACCTTCAGATTGTCAACGGCGGGCAGACGACAGCTGCAATCCTGTATGCAAGAGACAGTAAAAAAGCAAATCTTGATAATGTATTTGTACAGATGAAGTTGAGTGTGATTTCGGAGGATCGCGTCGAGGAAACCATTCCAAAAATATCAAGGTATGCCAACTCTCAGAACAAGATCAGTGAAGCCGATTTCTTCTCAAATCACCCATTTCATATCGAAATGGAGAAGATTTCCAGACGACTTTCAGCTCCGCAAAAAGAAGGGGCATTTGCTGCATCAAAGTGGTTCTATGAAAGAGCCAGAGGGCAGTACAAGAACAAGTTCGCTTACGGGAAGCCATCAGACAAGCGTAAGTTTGAAACAGAGTTCCCTTCAGATCAAGTTGTCACGAAGACAGATCTTACTAAATATGCACTCACATTCGATTGTCAGCCACACCTTGTCAGTCAAGGGGCACAGAAGTGCTTCATGCATTTTGCTTACATAATCGGAAAGGACTGGGAAGAAAACTCTAACAGTTACAACGATGGGTATTTCAAAGATGTCATAGCTAAGGCCATTGTCTTTCGGTGGACAGATAAGATGGTTGCACAGTCACAATGGTATCAGGACGACCGCGGCTACAAGGCTCAGATTGTCACCTATACGATTGCGTGGCTGGTTAATTACCTCAAGGTAGGCTTCAATCATTATCTGGATCTTCCGCAGATCTGGAATAAACAATCCCTTTGCGATGGCCTGAAAGCTGCGCTCGAGAAGGTGGCTCCACAGGTTTACTTAAAAATTAAAGACGCTCCTTCAAATGTAAAAAACCTGAGCGAATACTGCAAAAAGCAGGTTTGTTGGGCGGCGGTCTCCAGTCTAAAAGTCGATCTTCCGGGTGCACTGAAGACAGCGCTTATTTCAGCTGATCAGCTGAAACTGATCAAGAAAGACAGCATAGCGGTCAAAAAAATAACCAACGAAATTGAATTTGAGACCAGATTACTTGCGCTTATGCCTTTGATGGATGAAATCATGCAGTTTGCTCGTTCTAGAAAACTCCTTTCGCCGAAGACTCTTGCCGCTCTCAGTAAAATCAATTCTGGAAACATCATGATAAGCGCCTCCGAGAAAAATGCTTTGGAGTTTCTTTTCAAACGCATGAATGAAATGGGATATGAATTTAATGTGTAGCTTTTTAGAATTATTAAAAATTCGTGATAATTTTGTAACCACCTCATAAAACAGGGCCATTGAGATCTCGATTTCACCCTTCGAGGAGGTTGTGGACAATGGATGCAATTTGTTTAGCTAAATACGGGGGAACAGCATTGCCAACTTGAGTATACTGACTAGTTCTCGAACCACAAAAAAAATAATCGTCGGGAAATGTTTGTAGTCTTGCAGCTTCTCTTACAGTTAAGCTCCGACACTGAAGTGGATCTGGATGTATATAGTAATGCCCATCTTTTGATATGTGACTCGTAATAGTTGTAGATGGTAAGGACGCTAATTGGACTCGAAACCTGTCTGCAAACTTTCCAGAATTCCAGTTTTCGTGCTCAGGAGCCAGCCCAGGTAAAGAAAAATCACTTTCACCTTTTGGAGATCTGTTAAACACTTTGGCAAATACAGAAGCAAATGAATATCTTCTTAAATCAGAAATCATATGAGACTTACTTTCGTGATTAAAGCACGTATCCGGCCAAATACCACGCAGCCATTTTTGGAGATCAGGCGAAATTTTTTTTGAGAAATTGAGCTTAGTTTTCTTTTGAGCACAGCGATTGTATTTTTTAGTGGCAACTAAAAAACCAGTTTCATTCAATTCTTCTGCAAAGATATGCATTCCAGCTTTCTGCGCATATTTGGATAAAGCCCATAGTTCACGAGCAACATATGAATGCCATTTTGCTTGATCGTCTCGTTCTCTGGTCAAGCCACTGCGCAATTTTGGAAGGTCTGACAACATGCTTGAAACAGATGGTGGTTGATGGAAATTTAATAGATTTGGCTTTTTACATATGTCATTACGGACTCCAAGGAGAATTACTCTGTGTCTAGTCTGAGGAATTCCATAATCTTCTGATTTAACGATGTAATCAGATGTGTCAAAGTCGGAAATATCCATTCCTTGTTCATAGCATGTTGGTTTTACAATTGAATAAATTCTGTAACCAGTGCAATTATTTTGGCAATCTGGATCTCCACCATTGGCTAAATCGTTCAGTATTTTAAATGCTATATATTTTCCTTCAATTTTACACGAAAGCATGCCTCGCACATTTTCCATAATAAAGACAGCAGGCTTGTATTTATTTAATACTTTCAGATACTCTTGATACAAAAAATGTCTTTTGTCGCTTGAGGGGTTATACTTTGCGTTACCAAGATTGCGTACGCGCCCGACAACAGAGTATGCTTGACATGGTGGTCCGCCTATCAATACCCATTTGTCAGTATTAAAAAAGCGTGTATCAAGATTTTCATATAATTTAAAATCTCCATCTTTGCTTCCTAGTTCTAGGCATAGAGCTTCATCATTTGCCTTGATCCAAAGTGGATATGTCCTTGAATTGTAGGGATAAGCAACTTGTCCAAGGCAATACTGATACAATTCAGAAGTGTCTTCTTGGTTGCGTATTAAACTTCTATAAAAAGATCGAAGGCGTAAGGTTGCGTGTGCATGTGGATCCATCTCTGCCGAAAGGATGATTTCAAAAGGACAAGATTGCGAATCGTCAACATAGGCGGAAAAGCCTTCTCCTAAACCACCAGGTCCGGCAAAGATATCGACAATGGGTATTGTTTTCATTAATTTGGTTGGTTTGTATTGTGACCTTTTATAACAAGGGGTCAATTGCCAAGATTGAAATGAAAAAGCAACAAGGAAAAGTGCTGATATGGCAGATGTAGTGGATTCAAAAAAAAGAAGTGAAATGATGTCTGCGATTAAACAAAAAAACACGAAACCTGAACTCACCGTTCGTAGATACTTTCACTCAAAGGGCCTAAGATACAGGCTTCATAAGAAAGACCTGCCTGGAAAGCCTGATTTAGTTTTCCCCCAAAAAAAGTTAGTTGTATTTATTCATGGATGTTTTTGGCATAGACATGAAGGATGTTCAAAGTCATACATACCAGCTTCAAATTTTGATTTTTGGAATAAAAAATTCAATGACAATATAGCAAGAGATAAAAAATGTAATTCCCAATTGAAGCAGCTAGGCTGGGAAGTTATCGTAATATGGGAATGTCAAATAAACGAAAAAAATTTAGATTTTTATGTTGAAAAAATACAAAATACAAAAACAAATCATGTTAAATAAAATTATGATCTAAAATGTAGGTTGTGAGAATCGGCTGCGATTTACCCAAGTTTGTACCGATGCCAAGCCAGATTCTCCGTCGCAGGGTAATAGCATTCCCTCTCAGGCAGGATCATGGGCCGGTGCGCAAACTGCTGGATGTGTCCGGGAAGATTGCCGTCCCGTGCTATCGAGCGGGCGATGATGACTCTGTAGTCGTCATCGAAGCCGACCAAGCCGCTGTCGAAAGTCCAGTGGCAGAGCTTGCACAGAGCCAGGCCGTTGGTGGGGCTGTCATCAAAAGAGACGGCCCAGTCTTTGATGTGGGCGGCGTCCACCACGGTGCGACTGTCCGGGGAAATGATGCGGATGCCGCAAAGGGCGCAGCGGTGATCGTAAACCTTGACGATGACCCTACGGAACGCTTGGTCGCGGACGGGTTTTTCCACGGGTTTTTCGTAGGGTGCCGGAGTTTCCCGAAGGAGTGTGGCGGCATAGTCGAAGGCCGAGACCTGGGTATTGGCCAGGTCGAGCAGTGCCTTTTCCAGTGCGGGGACGAAGCAGCGGCGGATCATGTCCAGCCGGGCCGTTGCGCGGGTCAGCGGGTTCTGAAGTAGTTCGAAGGTTGCCTCGTCCAAGGACGCGAAGGCGTATCGCTCCCGCACGTTCTTCCAAGAGGACGGTTCGGTTGCGGGCAGCTCTTTGCCGGGAACCGGATGCAGTGTCCAAAACCCGTCTGTCTGCAGATAGAAGAAGGGCAGGTGGATGCTCGGTCGCAGGCGGTCGGGCAGGATGGCGTTCCAGTAGAGCATGAACGCGTCGGTCAGGTCTTCGTCAGGCGCGATCCGGTTTTCCGTGATCCTGCCGGCATCCATGAGGTCGAGCACGGACAGGAGCAGGAAGGGCTTGTAAGGAGCCCGGCCAAGGGTTTCTGCCGGCCAAGTTGCTCTGTTGGTGTCCTGTCGGATGGCTGGGAACGCGAAGGGTGGCATTGGCATGGGCTTTTTTATCGTCCATTTTAGGAAATGTCAGTAGGGAAGCTTGGAATGTTGCGGCTATTGCATCCTATATTAATGAAGCCCTGCCAGCCCATGACGGTGACGAACCCCGGTCGACACGAGGTAGTGTCGTGGTAAATTTTTCGTCGCGCACGTAAGTCTACAAGGCAATAATCTTCCTTTTGGTATCAAAAAAAGCAGAATTACGTCTTGCCCGTGATCTTCCTAAAAGCGAAAGTGATCGCCTTTATTTGACTATAGGAATAACTTGCCTGTCTCCACATGTATTTTTATTTAATGCTATTTACTTTTTATTTTTCAAAATCAATTTCTTCAAAAAGTTCTGTAGGGACATTTTCAAAGAAACGACAGAAAGGATCATTGCCGACCAAAGTAAGAGATTTTTTTGCTCTAGTCATTGCTACATAAAGAAGCCGTCTCAATATCTGCTCATCTTCTTCGATTTCATTTTGAAGTGATTGATCCAAAAAACGTCCTGGAAAGTTTTTGTCGTCAAGTCCCATAATGACAATATGGTCAAACTCTAGTCCTTTTAGTTGATGGTACGTTGTGACAACTATCCCATTGGTAAATTGACCCAGTTTCGATCCCTTTGCTGTACTCGGAGTGATTCCAGCTTTTTTTAGACCGTTTTGCGCCCCAAAAACCTGTTTTGAGAATGGCATGGCGATAGCTACTGTCGACGTTCGTAATCTACCAAACTTTTCAACAATATACCTGTGACCTCTTTCCCATGATTCTTTCGGGCTATCCCCTTTTATTAGCCCGACTTTAGGTCCTTCTTTATCAGGAAGAATTGGGGGGACATAATCATCTGATTTGGCAACATCTGAGTTTTCTATCACATACATCGCAACTTCCATGATCTGTTTAGTTGTCCTATGAGATCCAGAAAGCTTACGGGAACGGCTGGCGTGAATATCAATCCCAACAGACTTCCACGTAAAGTTACGTTTATATATCTTTTGAGCTAAATCTCCTGCTAGTGTAAGTGAAATCCGTGAAAACGGAGCCAATGCTAGCAGCCAACTCTGGTGAAAATCTTGAACCTCATCAATAAGAATATGGTCATATCTCAAAGTATTTGGGAGTTCCCCGGTCTTATCTAATGCTCTCAAAATAAGCATTCCCGCATTGTCGTAATCTTCTACATTTTCATCACGGAGAGCTTTGTTATACTGTTTAAAAACGCTCCAGACCAGCTTTCTGTCTTCTTCAGACAGCTTAAATACTGTGCCTCTACCTATTCTCTCTGCAAGAAGATATTCTTGCATTTCAAGAAATCCTTGCCCAAATATCCAGCTTATTTCGTCATCCCACCAGTTCAAGAGCGTTCGCTCATCATCAATCTTAAGTAATCGATGGGCTGTGTTATTTTTTGCTTCTTCTTTAAGAATTCTTTGGATATTTTCTGAACGCCATTTTGGGTCAGCCCAACCTCGAAAGTTTTCACCAAGATCACTTGCGGTTTTTTTTGCCCATTCATGGAAGGTGCTGACTTTTACCTGCTTCGATATTTCGGAATTTCGGAAACACCGGTTTATGTAGGCGCATAAAGCAGTATTATATGTCAGAAATAGCAGGCTACCCTTACCCATTACTGATAGGATGCGCCCAGCTCGGGCAGCTAGAACTGTTGTTTTGCCGCACCCTGCTTGGCCGCGGATCAGAAGATTCCCAGTTGGATCAAATTCTATGATTCTGTTTTGCTCTTCTGTAAAAGTAATTTCCGGTATTGAAACTGGTGCTTGTTGACCAGCATCGTTACGGGATTTTATTGTCTTTCCTACACCAGGGAGGCTCCAGAAATGATTTAAATCTTTCTGTGCTTCACCACGAGCCTTCATCCTATACAGAATAGAGTTAATGTCGCTTTTTTCTATCTCAAGTCCGTAGTCATTGACTAGCATGCTCGCAATTTGTTGAGCTTTGATCGGTCCATGTATGCGCAAAATTTCTCGTAATGTTTGTTCTTCGCTAGGTGTATCTTTTTCAGTTTGTTTGCTTTTAAAAATGCTTAAAAAACTCATCATTACTCCAATATAAATACAAGTAGTAAAAATTCTCAAATTTCTAATGTTCTATCAGCCTCTCACCTGTTTGAAATCTGATCGATCTACATTTTCATGAATCCACCTGAGTTTTTAAAAGCGCTCTGAATCCAGGCTTTCGTTTCTGGAAGCGGGCTTTGGGCTCCTTTCTGAACGAACATGCTCGATGTCGCTCGAATGGGCGCAACGTTGCCAGCTTTCGTTATAGAACTCAAGGTAATAAGGGCTTTCTTCGCTTCTGATCCTGGGCCGAATAAGTCTTCGTAGCCCTGCCAGGCAGGTCCCGTGACGATGATGTAACCTAGGTCGGTACGCGGGAGTGTCGTGGTCAATTTTTCGTTCGCCCGAACGCAGGCCCGCAAGGCGAGAGTTTTTGCGTTGGTGTCGAAAAAAAGCAGGATGACATTCTGGCCACGATCTTCCTCAAAGACGAACTTGATCGCAGTTGTAGAATTGTCCGAAGAGACCGCGTGAGTCAGTGGAAATGACAAGGGGACGTTTGAATATGAACGAGATTTTTCGACTTTAGTGTTTTGGGCTGGGTTGAAAACGCTAGTCACGGTGGCCTGCATGGTCTTGTACGCGCCAGTCAGGAGGATTGCGGCCAAGGCGCATGCTGCTAATTTGAGCGTCAGCGCAGGCCACTGAATTTGTTTGGTTGGCGATTGCTTGTGCTGCGAATCCTGGCCGGAAAGAAGGGCTTGCAATGTCCTGGTTAAATCCTTGGGGGCTGCTGCCTGGGCGGACGTGCTGTCGTGAGGTGAATTCGTCTGGACGTGGGCGTAGATGACGCCGCATTTCGGGCATTCGCCCGCGCTAACGAGCAGATCATCGTTTTTTGTGCGTTCATGAAAGCACTTCGGGCAGACAATGCCGCTAGTTTGGGATTGCTGGCCAATCGGGCTGGGTTGTGCCGCTTGGTAGGACACGGCTGCGGCCAGCAGGGGGATAATTTGATCCCTCGCCTGGGCCGGAAAACTCCCGCGCTGCGAAAGAATATACGGTCGCAGGTAGTCGACATTGAGCACGGCCACGCCACGGACCGGCCCTCGAATTTCAACGAATCCCCGCGAGAAGCAAAGAATCGGCTTGATCGAAAATCCGCGCAGCCTCTCTGCGTTCAGGTGGTCCCGGAGCGAGTAGGTCTGGCTCCAGCATTGATTCAAAAAATCCTTGAAGAATTTGCGCCCGTTTCTGAGCAGGACGTCATTTTGCTGAGTGATATTTCCTTTTTGGCTCTTGGTCTCCACCAAGAAGATGCCGTTGGGGCCGAGGACAACATGGTCGATGTTGAAACCGGGGAATTCGAGGTCATGGAAGACGTAGTAATCGTTTGGGAGTTCTTGCAAGGCTTCGGCGACGGCTTGTTCAGCTTTGGCTCCTGTGTCGGCGTCGGAAATCCGTTTTTTAAGCTTGAGCCCAGCTTGTTCAAGCGACTTGATGGAGACGAAATAGAAGACAGCGACCCCGACACCCCAGTTAAGGTGCCCATGTGTCAGCAGATAATAAGCGACAGGTATCAGCAGCAGTGACGAAAGCATGGGTAGGGCGATACGAGAAAGCATATCCTTGTATCGCGAATTTCCCATGGCAAAAGCACTTTTGCCAGCTGATCCAAAGACCTGAGCCATTTCCTCCTCACCCTCCTGGAGCATTTGCACCTGAAATGTGCTGCACATTTTATTGCAGCCATTTTGATAAGCCTCAGCTGGACGAAAGTGTCAAGAATTTTAGGATGTAAGACATGCTGGTCGGTGTTGTTGGATTCTTGTCAAAAAATGGCGTTTGTCAGACGCCAGTCTAATCAGAGTGTCTCCAATACGCCTTTTTAAGGATTTTATGTCTTGAATATTGGGCATCGTCCCAGGCAGTTGGGATGATATCCGGTCCCGACACCAAAATTGGCCGTCCAGCGAATACTGGACGGCCTTGAGGGGTGCCTAGAAATTGTCGAGGATATCCTCGACTGAGGTTTTCAGCCTCGGAGCAACCGCAAACGTACTCAAAGCCTGACGCAATAATCTCGTGTCATCCCGCTTGATAGACCCATCCCTCTTTGCAGCCAACAGCGCCAGCGTAAGTGAGATTGCAGTCTCTGTTGCTTGAGATGCTTTGGCATCCGTTTGGGCGGTCGCTATGCCAAGGAGTGTGTCTCGCAGCAAAGCGTTGAGGGCGTCGACAATCTCTTCCGGGATGCCCCACGCTTCAAGCATTGCGAAAGTGATGACCAAATCCGGCTGATGTCTGATGGCACTGATGGCCTGTTCGAGGAGACGCGCGATCCATGTGTTTTCTGATGGCGCGCTGACCGGCAGAAGAGATGAATACTCTGCGCCGGAGTCGCGAATATATGACGGCGCGTACATGTTTGGCGTTACGGCCATGATGCTCTCATGCGTGACCATGCCTCCCCACCCACGCGGAATGTTATGCTCCACCGTACGCAATTGCGGCAGTCCCCCAGATTTCTCAGATTCGGCCCTTTCCAGCACGGCCAGGAAGTTGGTGAAGGGGCTCATCAGGTTGTACTCGACCGCCAGCGCCGTCGCCTCGTCTTCCGGCAGGGACTCCAGCTTCATGGCTGCCGCGAAGCGGGGCAGGGCGTTGGCGAGGGCCAGGGATTCCTTCACTTTGGTCTGCTGCGACATGGAGCCGTCCGCAGTGTCGAACCTGAAGGAGACGGTCTTGGGCGGGGTTGCGAACCAGGCGCAGCCGAGCACCATGTCGCCATCGAAGACGGCCGGCAGTTTCTCCGGGCAGACGGCCAGCGGCTTAGCCCCACCGAAATCAAAGGCCGGGTTTTGGGCGGGGATGAGGGTCATGCGCTTGAAGTGCTCGAAGACCTTCCTGCCCATGTCTTCCTGGACGCTGACGAAGATCGCGTCACCATCCGTTTTTGAAGAGAGGGCGGAGAGGACACCGCGTTCGACGGCGCTGCCCACCCCGATGCAGAACACCCGGTGCCGTTTTTTGGCCAGCTTGCCGGCGACTGCGCCCATGTCCCAGACCTGTCCGTCGGTGATGAGCAGGATGTCTTCGGGCATGCCTGCCGGCGAGGCGGAGTTCAGGGCTTTTTCCAGGGCCTTCTCCATCTCGGTGCCGCCCATGTTGGCGTCCATGGATCTTGTCAGCGTGATGGCGGCTTCAAGGTGCGTGGCGTCGGCCGGTTCCTGCCTGTTGAAGAGCGCGGTGCAGAAAGACCCGAAGAGGATGATGTTGAAATGGTCTTCGGGGCGCAGGCGGTCCAGGGCCCGCAGCAGGGCCTGCCTGGCCTGGAGGATGGACTCGCCGCCCATGGAGCCGGAGCAGTCGACCACGATCTTGATGCTCCTGGCCGGAGCCGGGGCGCTGAATTTCGGGGTGAAGCCGGCGAGGACGACATGCCCGCCCTTGTCCGGTGCGCACACGGCAAAGGACCTCGGCATATCCTGCGCAGTGAAGGCCATGATGAAGTCGCGGTCCATGGCGGTCGTCTCCGCCGAGAGCGAGATTTCGACGCGGCCAACGTCCCTTTTCATGACGGTCTTGTGGGCCGGGGTGAGGATGTCCGCAGCGGCGAGGCACCCTTCGATGCCAATGTGCAGGCTGAACCTGTTGTCAGCCAGGAGACTGTGCCCCGGGATCTGGTGCGGCGCCAGGCCGCGCGCGACCGGATCGCCGTAGAGGGGAGCCAGGGTCGTTGGCAGCTCGTAGCGTACCTCGTCCGCCTTGGGGCTCAGAACTTCCAGGAATTCGACGCTGACCACGGCCCTTTCGCCGGGCATGATGTTGCCGACGTTCAGGCTGTACAGCCCGGAGTCGAGCCGCTCCAGCATGATCGGGGAGTCGCCGTCCGAGATGGCGTCTTCATAGCGCTCCTGGGCCTCCCGCTTTTCCACGGCGATGCCTTTGAGCTCCCTCTGCCCGATCACAATCCCCAGATCCGTGAGCACGCCGTCAATGGGCAGAGCAAAGGTGTACACGGCCTCGATGTTCACGTCTTCGCAGTTGACGAAATGATACTCCATGCGCGTGCGGGCCAGGTAGTCGCGAATGTCGACGCGCACGTTCGCGCTCTGCAGGAGGACATTGCGCGAGTCGATGGTTTTCAGGGAGGGGGCTGATATCTCGGAATACATGTTTCACTCCTTGGGGTTCATGGCCGACACCAGGGCGGTGATCTGTCCTGCCAGGTGTCGAAGCTGGTTGTTGTCAAGTTTGAGTTCCGACGGGTCGAGGTGCAGCTCCAGGCCCGGCGCCAGCCAGATCCGTGAGCAGATCCGGATCTCGCCGGGTCGCTGGGCCCGGGGCAGGGCGGCGACATCGGGCCCGGCCAGTTCGCCGGTCATGATCCCGCGAATGGCCTCCAGAGATACCCCGGCCGCTTTCCATTTCTCGATCTCCAGCAGCTGGCGCACATGCTCCCGGGTGTAATGGGCAGCCTTGCGCTGCCCCACCGGGCGGTCCACCAGCCCTTTCTGGATGTAGAACCGGATGTTTCGGGGCGACACCGCGGTCAGCTCGCTGACTTCGTCGATGGTGAGTTTGTTTTCGTGTGAGCTCATGGGGTCTTTATGCGACATTTTTAATGTCATTGTAAAGTGTCGTAAAAAATATTGGCCGTGATTTTGCTCAATGAAAAAAGCGGGATGGAACTTCAGTGATAATTGAATGCCAGTGTCTTTGATGTAAAATTTGGAAACGGCAGGAAACGCCCCCAATGGCGGAGCGGAAGAGGCTGTGCTCAATTTACGGATTGTTGAGCACCGGTTTTATTTAGAGGAGGTTTTTTCGGAGGGGTTTGGAAATGCAGTTTTTTCAAAGATAGCCGAGCGCATTCGATTTGATCACCTCAAAAAAATGAAGTTGAGCAGAAATGCGTCGGCTGTGCCGGCAGGTCTTCCACGCGTTTGATCATTCTCGGATCGTGCGTTCTGTCAATCCTCCATGGCGTCACCCATGGCATCCAACTCCGCAACCGCATCCTTGGTGGCGTGGTAGCCCTTCGCCATCAGATACTTGCGCAAGATCCGGCGTTCCTCTGGCGTCACCTTGAGATCCGGGTGAAGCCGTGTGCGATCGTCTTCGATGTCGCAAGGATACTTTCGCAGTATGCGGTTGATCGTAGCCACCTCCTCGGGATCAATCAAATTCTTTGGGGTGCTCGCCTTGGAAAAGTCATAGACCATCGTGCGCGTGGAATCTTTGGGCTTTTGCGCAGGGCCTGTGCCTGCTGGTAATGAATTCATCTTTTTTGCGTAAACCTTGCCCACGGTCAGCCCGTCCGCATCGGCCCAGTCCATGTGCGGGAAGTTGGGCGGGAGGTGTCCATGTTCGGCGGCGGTGTGGGCCACGGTGTAGCCATCGAAATCTGCCAGATCCCATCTGTTGAAATCAGGGGGGAGGGCGCCGTGCGAGGCTGCTTCGTGGGCCACGGTCCATCCCCTCAGGTCGCGGATCTCCCAGTGGATGAAGTCGGGTGGCAAGTGCCCGGTTCTGGTCGCCTCGTGGGCCACGCTCCAGCCGTCGACATCCGCCAGGTACCATCTGTCGAAATCAGGTGGAAGGGTGCCGTGTGAGGCTGCTTCGTGGGCCACGGTCCATCCGTCGGTGGCGCGGAAGACGTTGGGTGGCAGACAGACGGATCTGGCCGCCTCGTGGCCCACGCTCGAATCGTAGGGGTGCCTCAATCCCCATTGATCGAAGTCCGGTGCCAGAAGCCCTTTGCGGGCCAGATCGTGATAATCAACGGGCATGGTAATTCTCCTTTTATCGTGCTTTCCTGCTTTTCAGGAAGGTATCAAGAATCAGGATGCCTTCTTCCTGCAAGGCGTTCAGGTCGGGGGCCGTAAATCGTGTGCACCCTTCCAGGCCGACGAATTCGCCTTGGTACATCTTCCTTCTCGGGTCGTATCCCATCGCCGCCATGTTTCCGCCGGGATAGGCGGCAAGCCAGAAGAGCCCATCCTTTGGCTGGAGCCATTCAATCATCATGCCCGACATGCCGACCCCGGCAACCCGGACGCCTCCATCAATCATGGCGTCATAACGCTCGTGGTGATGGCCATGAATGTGAATCCTGGCCTTGAGTGCGCGTGCCGCGTCACCCAGGATCCGGTAGCCGAGTTTGTGGGACTCCGGGGCCTCGTGGGTCACGAGTACATCGACGCGGGTTTTGCTGGCAAGGCGGGTCATAAAGTTCAGGTCTTCCGGAAAGATGGTCGTGTGATCCTGCGGGGCAAGCTTCTTGTCCTTGCGAATCAATGCCAAGCTTTGGCGAGTGTCCTGGGGGCGGACGTGGGGCAGGTCGCTCAACGTCGTCTGCCGGTCAACGCCCAGGATGTTGGACCGGAATGTGCCGCCGAGTCCGGCGATGCGCAGGCCCTCAATCTCCACCACGCGGCAATGCAGGTTTCTGTCGGCCATGGGGGCATGGTGAGCGAGGTATTCGGGATCGTCACTGTCATGGTTGCCGAATATCCACCATGTCTTTGCCGCGATCTCCGTGCCGAGGATGGACGCCAGATCGTCGAGGGGTTCCTGGTCGCCCAAAAGGATGACTGCCCTGGCTGATGCCGCAGCTTCCAGAATGGGCTCAAAGTCGCCGTGACAATCTCCGACGAAGAGTATCATACCCGCTCTCTCAGACCTTGGCCCAGCCAGAAAAAACCTTCGGCGGTTCTCGCCATTCCGATGCCCTCGACGCGGATTCCGCCTGTGATAGTGGCGCTGTAGCGTTCGTGGTGGTGCCCATGAATGAGCATCTTGACGCCCATGGCGCGGGCAATGTCGCCGAGGAGTGGGAAACCGAGCGCGTGAGACTCGGGGGCCTCGTGCGTGACCAGCACGTCCACTTGCCCCTTGAGCTGCAGCAAGGCTGTCAGATCGTCAGGAAAGATGGAAGTGAAGTCCGCAGGGTATGACCTTCCGCCGCGCCGGAGCTTAATCCACGCCTCTCTGGCGTCTTGTGGGCAATTTAAATCTACTTCGTGCAGCCTCGTCGTTTGATCTATTTCGAATTTTTTTGCGCGAAACACGCCGCCAAGGCCTGCGATGCGCACGCCCTCGATTTCCACTACGCGGCAGTGCAGGTTGCGGTCAGCCATTGGCGCGTGATTATCGAAATAACACTGGTAGTCACTGTCATGGTTGCCATAGATCCACCATGCCTTCGGGGCCAAGCCAAGCCCTAGTTCCACCGTCAGGTCGTTCAGTGGTTCCTGGTCGCCCAGCAAAATGACTGCTGAGGCCTCGCTGGCCTCCTCGATGATGGGCACAAAATCCCCGTGACAGTCGCCCGCAAACAGAATCATACGCCCCCGCAGTTTTTCAGATTTGGTCCCCAGGTCTCCCGCCCGGGATCCTGCACCCACCTCCACCATTCCCGGTAGCACAAGTCGTCAAAGGGGCTCTCAAGGTTCTTTTCATAGCCCGCGACTTTGCGCAGGTCCTCCATGATTTCAGCATCATCGAGGGCGGCCCTGCGCAGCTCGTTCCAATCTTCCTGTCGTCCCCGGGTGATGCAGGAATCAATGGCTGCCGGGGTCCACACTTCATGGTTCAAATGTCTGTGCTTCATTTCTTCTTTTCTCCCACCGCCGTTTCCACGCCTTGTAAGTCCTTCCAGGGCCAAGTAATTTCCATTTTTTAAGATTTGGCAGGGAATCTTTGAGCCCTACATGGTATTCGGTTTGTGGGTTCAACGTCGCTTTAAGTACGGATCGAAGTCGTTTGTATCGTGCATGCTCAAGCATTGCACCCAAGACAGCCCGCACGCGTGGCGGGTAGTGCAGGGCGTATTCAACCAGCTTTTCGACCCTGTGTTTTTCAAACCGTTTGATGATCCACAAGAGACGCCTCACAGCGTCGTCTGGCGATGCGTCTTGGATATGTTTTATATCCTTTATTGAATCTAAAATCATGAGTAAGGCACAATCAGCACCATCAGGAATTTCTTTTAATGTCGAGCGCACATATCTGATACGAAGACGGCCCAACCTTCTTCTGTAATGTTTGGTCGGATGCGCAATGGTAACAATCATCGGAATTTGTGTTGAAATTCCAAGCGCATTGTGTGCGTCGAGACCTGTGACATATACATTGCCTAAAGAATTTATTCTCTCTGCGTCAAAGATCGGGACTGCACCATATTTGTTCCAATCAGGCCGGTAGAAATTTGCAGTGTATGCTCTTTTGAGCTCTTCGCGCTTGACGAGCTGCGATAAAGCCTGGGTAAGGGCTTTACGCCTGGTCAGTGCCAACTCCCCGAAGGCTTCGTAGCCAAAGATCTCCCCAGTGGAGAACTGCTTTATTCGCTGCCGCACGACTTCGATGACGCTTTCTTTTTTCACAACAAAACCTCGCAGCCTGCCTTTCACCGTGAGAGGGTAGTCCGCAAGAGACATATTCTGTCCCTACAGGACTACCCTTCAAGTTCCACCCACCACTTGTCCCCGAAGCCTTCGGCGCTTAGGGCCTGCCATTCGCAGCCCTGGTCTTCCCCGTGTGCGCTGAGGTGGAAATGCCCGAAGAACCACCTCCGGGGCTGGAACGCTTGCAGAACAGAATCCAGGAGGGCCACCGTGGGGTCCTCCAGTCGTGCCTGATCAAACTTGTTCTTCGGGAGCTGCCGTAAGAATCGCGCAGGTCCAGTGTGCGAGATCACGATATCAACGCGCCCCCCATGGGCCGCAACTTGCGACCGGGCACGATCAAGATCCTCGACAGTGGGCACCTCTTTCGCCCACCAGTCGTCGCCTTCGGTTCGACCTTCCCTGTCGGTGGACATGCCTCCCCCGAAGAAGAGGACGTACCTGCCGTCTGGTAAAGTCAAGACTGAACCCCTTGGCATGTAGAAACAGCCGGGAACCGGAATTTCCAGGGGCTGCCCTGGGGTTGCCTTCATGCGCTCTTGCAGGTCGTCGTGATTTTCGTGATTGCCGTCGCACCAATACAGCGTCGCCCCGCCCAGCTTGACGGAGTATTGATCGAACCGACGATTTCTGCTGATCTTGTCCGTGCCGTGGCGGTGCGGCCACCATCCAAAGTCGCCACATTGCAGTATGATGTCGGGCCGTTTCTTGTTGCAGAACCTGTTGAGCGCCCCAAAGTCAGCGTGGATGTCTCCGATGACGATTGTTTTCATAGCTGTACGTAAAAATAGTTTTTTTTGGTGAGTTATCGCCAATGTCAGCACGAACTGGGTGCTGATCCTGTTGTCATTAGTAATATATTACGTTGGGCTTGTCAATAGATTTCCGCTAGTCTCACCCAAAATAATCAGGACGGTGGTGGGGTCATGTCAATTTACGATATTCGTTCGGAGACAACAGGAATTACAAGTAATGTGAAGCGAATCATGGAAGAGAAAAAAATATCCATAGTAGCGCTTTCAAATGAAACAAAGTTGTCCACCAAAATTATTGAGCGAGCCAGAACAAATCAAATCAAATTATGTAAGCTTGAAACTCTTGCAATAATTGCCAAGGGATTGAATGTAAAAATAGTTGAATTGTTCGATGAATAATTCACAAATATAATGATTTAAATTTATATTTTAATATAAACATTAGTGTAAAATTTAAATAAAAAATTTGTGTATAGTAAATAGTATTTAATAATAGTTTTTTATATAAACTGTGAAGGATTTTTGAACAAAAAAAGCCCCGGGCAAGCCCGGGGCAGGGGGAGAGACTATCGCGTCTATCCACGTTGTCAAATATTAGCAGTCATCGCAGGAGATGTCACTCGTTGACCGTGAAAGGCAACACCTTGCGGCCCTGACCTGCCTTCAATTCGTCCAGATAATCTGCCCATAGTTGCATCATCTTCCTTCTTTCATCGAGAAACTTGGTTCGATTGTAGGCGCGTCCAAGGGTGTCGGGCACTGCATGCGCAAGTTGGTGCTCAATGATGACTGGATCGATGCGCAGGCGTTCATGCAGAAGCGTTCGGGCTATGGCGCGAAACCCATGGGCCGTGATCTCGCTTTTCGTGTCGTAACCGAGGCGTCGAAGGGCGGCATTGATAGCCGCCTCACTCATGGCCTTCGACTTGTCTTTGCCACCATTCGGGAAAACGTACTGGCCGACCTTGGGCAACTCTCCCAGCAATTCAGATGCCTGGATGGCCAGGGGGACGATGTGCGGATTCCGTGTCTTCATTTTTTCTGCCGGAATGCACCATTCCCGGCCGGACAAGTCCAGTTCCGACCATTCCATCTTTCGAAGTTCCCCAGGACGTACAAAAAGCATGGGGGCAAGCCGCAGAGCGACGCGCACATGGGGTGTTCCGGTAAAAGCCTCGATTGCACGCAGCAGTGCTCCGACTTCCGTCGGGTCGGTGAGGGCGGGGTAGTGTTGAACCCGAGCGGGAGGGATCGCTCCAACCAGATCCCCTGCCGGATTGCGAGTTGCGCGACCGGTCGCGATTGCATAACGGAATACCTGTCCGATTATTCCGCGTGTTCTGTGTGCGAGGTCTACCGCTCCCCGGGCTTCGATGCGCCGCAAGAGCGCAAGGATCTCGGGGGGCTCAAGGGTGTCCATTGTGCGACTGCCGATGAAGGGAAACACGTTTTTCTCCAACCCGAGCATAATCTTGACAGCATGTGACTCCGCCCAGCCTGGGGCTTTTTTGGAATACCACTCCCGGGCGATCTTTTCGAGGCTTTCGTCTTTTCGTTGTGCCTTGGGCGGCAGTTCGCCACGGCCCAGAGCGATCTTGAACTCGTCTTTCTTGAGTCTGGCTTCATTAAGGGTGACAATGGGGTATTTGCCAAAACTCGCCAATTTTTCTTTTCCGTTCTCTCGATACTTCAATCTCCACAACTTTGATCCGGAAGGTGAGACGAAGAGGAAGAGACCGTCCGCGTCGTAAAGTTTGTACGCCTTGTCGGATGGCTTTGCTGCTCGAATCTGTGCGTCTGTAAGCATTGGATACCCCCATTTTTGACTCAAGATACCCCATATGGGGTGAGATACCCCAAATTGATACCCCAAAAATGAGTTTACACACTTAGCAGCAAAATGAAAGATGCTGAAGGATAATGAATATAAGGACCCGGAATAGTT
The DNA here is from genome assembly GCF_014873765.1 of Desulfomicrobium macestii. Taxonomy (NCBI): domain Bacteria; kingdom Pseudomonadati; phylum Thermodesulfobacteriota; class Desulfovibrionia; order Desulfovibrionales; family Desulfomicrobiaceae; genus Desulfomicrobium; species Desulfomicrobium macestii. The sequence continues at coordinate 35,696 of NZ_JADBGG010000009.1, forward strand.
TGCGATTGGCGAAAAAAAGCCCGCATTGCGCGGGCTATTTTTGTGTGAATGGTGGGCCAACCAGGGGTCGAACCTGGGACCATCCGGTTATGAGCCGGGGGCTCTACCAACTGAGCTATTGGCCCTCTCGTGAGGAGCAACGGTTGTTAAGTCCTACTTCGCTTCTTTGTCAAGAAGTGTGCGGCGTCTCTCCTTGACGTGACTGATGGCCGCGCGTCCGGCCAGGGCGCCTTCGCCCACGGCCACGCTGATCTGCAGGAAGCGGCCCACGCAGTCTCCGGCCGCGAAGATGCCGGGGACGTTGGTTCGCTGATCCCGGTCCGTTTCGATGAACTGACCGTTGCGTACGAGGCCCAGGCTGTAGGCGAAGTCGCTGGAGGAGGCCTGTCCCATGGCCACGAAGAGGCCCTGGGCGTCGATCTGCTCGCCGGATTCAAGGTGAACCTTTTCAAGTCCGTTATCCCCGGCCAGGGTGGCGATCTTGCCTTCAAACACGGGAATATTGCTTTCTTCCAGGCGGTAGAGGAACTCCTCGCTGATGGACAGCTCCTTGCCTTGTGAGCAGACTTTCACGTCCGGGGTGTATTGCAGGAGTTCCAGGGCCTGGTTGGCGGCGAAGTTTCCCTCTCCGACAACCATGACCGGCTTGCCGCGCATGAAGAAGCCGTCACAGCTCACGCAGTAGGACACGCCCTTGCCTTCATAGTCGGCCAGGTTGGAGATGCCGGGCCTGATGCGGGACACGCCGGTGGCCAGGATGATGGACGCGGCTTTGATTTGCTTGTCCTCGGTCTTGGCCACGAAAGCGCCCGCGTCATCCTGATGGATGCCGAGCACGCGGTCGCAGCGGATGTCGGCCCCGAATTTTGCGGCCTGGGCCTTGCCCCGTTCGATCAATTCCTTTCCGGTTATGGTTTCGGTGAAGCCGAAGTAATTGTCTATTTCATAATCGCCGGCCACCTTGGGGGCGCAACCCAGAATCAGGGTGCGCATGCCTGCCCGTGCCGTGTAGATGGCGGACGAGAGACCGGCGGGACCTTGGCCTATGATGAGGATGTCGACGCTTTCCATGATGATTCTCCTTTGCTTGTGGCAGGTCAGATAAGGACGGATGGAGCGTGAGGCAATGCGTTTTTCAAATTTTGCAGTGGCACTCGGTCAGGCAGTGGTGCATGGCCTGGCCGAGCGCGATCATGTTCACCGGCTTGGGAAGGATCCGGCAGACGGCATGGTGCGAGCAGGCGATGCTGCCCAAGGGCGAGGCCGTGACCAGCATGATGCGGATGGCCGGGTTGAGCTGCCGTACGGTCGCGCAGAGGTCGTCGAGGCTGTTTGGGGGGCCGTCGTCGGTCAGGATGAGGTCAAAACCCAGGGGCTCCTCCTGCACGATGCCGCAGCCCTGCGCCAGAGTTTCGGCCTGGCGGACCTGATAGCCGAGTCTGGTCAGGCAGGAGCTGATGGAGGCGCGTACCTCGGGGGTGTGATTCGATGACCAGGATGCGCTCGGCATTGCCCCGGATGTCCGGGATGGTCAGGCATTCGACGCAGTCCGGAATCCGCCCCCGGTTGGCGGGCAGGCAGACCCGCGCAGTGGTGCCGCCTGACTGGTTCCGGGAGAAGAGCAGTTTGCCGCGCAGCGTCTTCACGATCTTCTGGGTGACAAAGAGTCCAAGCCCGGTCCCTTCGTCCCTGGGCTTGGTGGTGAAGAAAGGCTCGCACAGTTTGGGCAGATCCTCTTCCGGTACGCCGGGCCCGTTGTCGCTCACGCTGATGACCACGAGCATGCTCTCGGGATCGGTGATCATGATGTCCGTCTGCGGCTCGTCGTACCCGACGGCCGAGATTTCGATGCACGGCTCTTCCGTGTCCGCGAGGGCATGGATTGCGTTGTTGGTCAGATTCATGAGAATCTGCTGCATATGGACAGGGTCGCCGAAAAGCGTGCCCAGATGATGGTCCACCCGGGTCTTGACCTCGATGCGCGAATTCGTGGTGCCCCGGATGATGTCCAGCGTTTCAAGAATGGTGTCGCGCACCGAAAAATGGGTGAATTCCTCGTGCATCTTGCCGGTGAAATGCAGCACGCTGCGGATGAGCGAGGTGCCGCGCTGGCAGACGCGCAGGATGCGCTCCAGGTCTTCCGGGTCCGGGGTCTCGCACGCCCCGACGGAGCCGCGGATGAGTTCCGTGGAGAATACTATGGAGGAGAGGATGTTGTTGAAGTCGTGGGCCATGCCTCCGGCCAGGGTGCCGATGATGCCCAGCTTCTGCTGCTTTATGAACTGCTGCTCAAGTTCGCGGTTGGCCTTTTGCAGCTCCAGGGTGCGCTGCTGGACCTGGCGTTCGAGGTTGAGTCTGTAATCCTCGTTTTCGCGGATCAGGGCCGCCCGTTCCAGGGCCTTGTCCACGGCATGCAGCAGGACCGTGGGCGAGACGATGGGTTTGACCAGATAGTCCCAGGCCCCAAGGCGCAGGGCCTCCACCGCTTCGTCCAGGCCGCCCTCGCCGGAAACCACCAGCACCGGGGTGCGCGGAGTTTCGCCGGACAGCCTGGCCAAAAGCTCCAGGCCGTTCATGACCGGCATCTTCAGATCGACGATGAGCAGGTCTGGTCCGTGGGCCTGGAACATGTCCAGGCCTTCCTGACCGTTGCCTGCCTCCAGGATCTTGAAGCTCCGGGAGCGCAGGCTCGCTCCGGTGGTGGCGCGGATGAACGGATCGTCGTCCACCACCAGAACGGTTTTGGCTCGTTTGGGCTGGGCCGCCGACATGTCAGAACTTGTAGCCGATCATGCGCAGGAATTTCGTGCGCTTCTCCTTGTCTTCCTGGGTCTCGACTCCCTTGGAAGCAAATCCGTCTACCACGCCGAGGATGCCCCGGCCCTGGTCCGTCTGGGCCACGATGACCTGGACCGGGTTGGCCGTGGCGCAAAAGAGGCGCACCACTTCGGGGACGTTCTGTATGGTGTTGACCACGTTGACCGGGAACATGTCGCGCATGAACAGGATGAAGCTGTGCCCTGCGGAGAGCGCCTTGGCGTTTTCCGTGGCCAGTTCGATCAGTTCGGGGTCCGTGCCCGTGGTCCGGATCAGGCAGACATCCGAGGCTTCGCAGAAGGCCAGTCCAAACTTTGCCCCGGGCACGGTGTTGACCATGGCTTCATGCACGTCTTCCACGGTCTTGATGAAGTGGGACATCCCCAGGATCAGATTGAGGGCGTGCGGATTCTTGATGGGTACGAGCGAGAGCTCCATCTTCATCTCCTGACAAGCCGCTCAAAAACGGCAATCTGCTGCGTCAGCGAAAAAAAACCAGACCTCGCATCAGCTTAATACACTGCGCGCCCTGGATTTTTTCGCTTCCTTGCATCTTACCATTTTTGAACGGCCTGTGAATTTTGTATTATTGAGCAGTCAGCCAAAAGCGTTCGGGAAAGTTACTTCTGGACCCTGGACGAGCCGTCGTTGGCGCGCAGCACGCGCACCCTTTCACCGGCATAGAATTCCATGTCGGCTTCCTGAACCACGCTCAGGATCTCGCCGGTATCCAGTTCCACCGTGATTTCAAGCGCGTTTTTCCTGGTCACACCCTCTTCGGCCAGGGCGCCTGCGGCCGCGCCGCCCAGGGCACCGACTACCGCGCCGAGCACCTGGCCCCGGCCGCCGCCGACCATGCTGCCGAGCACTCCGCCGGTGACGCCGCCGCCCACCGCGCCGATTCCGCTCTTGGTGCCTTCAAGCTGCACTGCGCGTACAGATTGCACGGTTCCGTAATTGACCCGCATTTCCTGCATGGCTTGGTCACGGGAATACACCTGTGCCGAACGGCTGGAGGCGCAGGACGTGAGCAGGCCGGTGCTTGCGATCAGGAAGAGGCAAAGAATGAGCAATTTTTTACTATGGCGCATACGAAGCTCCTGGGTTGCAATTTGAGGCGCGGGTGTTTTTTGTTCCACGCATGGGAAAAGAGTCATGAAATCAATCTATAGTGGTTTGGCGATGGTGGTCAAGGATTCGCCGGGCCGCTTGCAGACGGTTCATGGAGTGGGCATTGCCTGTGTCGCGCTTTGCGCGGCGCGATCATGGGGCTTGAGCGCTTCAAGAAGGACCGCCTCGGGGTCGGCAATGTTTTTGGCACGCAGCACCTTCAGGAATTTTTCATAGAGAGTGTCCAGGTCCACGTACTGCGCCACGGATTTGTACTCAGGCATGGTCAGCACGGAAGAATAGACCGGCAGATTGTCCGCGTCGTGGCCGTTCAGCACCACGAGAGAAAATTTGCGTCCCTCGATTTCGAAATCCAGCTTGAATTCCTTGATGTCGGTGTTGGTGATGGTGTTCAGGTTCGAGATGGACTTGGCGCGGGCAAAGATGCCGGAGATGATGCGCAGGCTGTCCTTTTTCATCTGGGCCAGGGCTTCGCGTTCGGAAAGCTCGATGAGCAGGATGGACTTGTTCAGCTCGTAATAGATGTCCTCGAAGATGTTGTTCTTCTTGAGTTCGTCATAGAGGGTTTCGAAGTCGGCGTGGTTGATCCTGCGGAAATGGGACATGTCCGGCCGCTCGTTTTCCACGGCTTCGAAATCGTCGCACACATAGGGCACGATGGACGTGGTCTCGTAGAGATAGAACTCAAGCCCGATGGCCCCTTCCTCTTCAAGGATGGCAGACACCGACAGGTCGGCCAGGAGCGTCCCTCCGTCGATTTCAAGGCCGTAATCGGCGTAGGTCTGACGCAACCGGGGGTCGGACGCGTCGATGACGTAGTTGTATATGGGGTAGGCCAGGCCGTCCTGGTCGTGGATGGCCAGTTCCTTCCAGGAAGCGAAACGGGTCGCGACCATGTGCTGAAAGATCTTCTTTATGAATTTCTTCAGGCACATCGTGAAGAGTTTGAGTTCCTTGCCACGGCTGGTCGGTTCTTCTGATTCCCTGGTGGTAGGCAGCTCTTCGAAATCTTCTTCATCTCTCTTCATGCGGATCCTCGTTTTTCCTTGCGTTCGCCATATGCTTTGGCCAGGCCCCCGTGGGATGTTTCCCGGTAGAGGCTTGGCAGGTCGTGTCCTGTTTCTTTCATGACTCGCACCACTTCGTCAAAGGGGATGCAGTGCGAGCCGTCCGATAAAAGCGCCATGTGCGCGATGCTGATCGCCTTGGAGGCGGCCATGGCGTTGCGTTCTATGCAGGGTATCTGGACCAGTCCCCCGACGGGGTCGCAGGTCAGGCCCAGGTGATGCTCAAGTCCCATCTCGGCGGCATATTCGATCTGGCGGATGGTGCCGCCCATGAGTTGGGCCGCGGCCGCGGCGGCCATGGCGCAGGCCGAACCGACTTCGCCCTGACAGCCGACCTCGGCTCCTGAGATGGACGCGTTGTTCTTGATGATCAGTCCGATCAGTCCGGCCGTGGCCAGTGCCTGCAGGATGGATCTGGGTCTGGCCTTCATGTTTTCCTTCAGGTAGCGCAGCACGGAGGGCAAGACGCCGCTCGCGCCGCAGGTCGGCGCGGTGACGACGGTCCCTCCGGAGGCGTTTTCTTCGGACACCGCAAGGGCATACGCGGCCAGAAGTCCGGTCCGGCGCATCTCGGCTCCACCAAGCAGGGTCTTCTGGTGGTACGAGCTGGCCTTGCGGGCCAGTCCCAGGCCGCCGGGCAGCACGCCCTCGGTGGTCAGGCCCCGTTCCACGCAGCTTTTCATGGCGGCCCGGATCTCTTCAAGGAAGTTCCAGATGTCCTCGCCTTCGTGACGGGCCACGAATTCCCAGTAGGTGATGCCTTCCTCGCCGCAAAGCTCCATGATTTCCGTGAGACTCTGCAACGGATAGATCTGGGGCGTGGCGAAGGTCGAGCCCCTGTCGCGCAGGGCGCCGCCGCCGATGCTGAAAACAGTCCAGCTGTCCAGGACCCGGCCGTTTTCGTCCAGGGCCGTGAAGTCCATGGCGTTGGGATGTTCGGGCTGCTGCCGGTCCTGTGCCCAGAGAATTTCGACGGGGAAGGGAGCCAGGGCTTCCCGGATGGCCTTGTCGGTGAGATGCCCCTTGCCGGTGGCGGCAAGGCTCTCGTACAAGACTACCTGAAAGGAGGCCGCCCCCTTGACGCGGGCCCGAAATTGCTCGGCGGCGAGCTTGGGGCCCATGGTGTGGCTGCTGGAAGGACCTGCGCCAATTCGATATATTTCCCGGATGGATTCCATCCGCACCTCGCCATGTGGAAATTTGGTATTGACTGTCCGAAAAAGCTTGGGCCATGGAGTCCGTCACGGACGCTGGTCCTTGGACTAGCTGTACCGCACACATCCGTCAACAAGGAGCCCCCATGAATAAGCCGGAACTCGAGTTTCCCCTGCACTGGGAGTACAAAATCATAGCCGTGCGCAGCGACGAGGCCTTCGCCGCCATCCTCGATGTCATGAAAAATCATGGCTTCACCGAAACTCCCCGCGCCAGCAACGTCTCCCGCAACGGTTCCTACGTGACCTATACCGTACGCATGCACATCGAAAGCCGTGAAATCCTCGACAGCCTCGGCGCCGCCCTGGCGGGCTGCGAGGGCGTAAAGTATCTGCTTTGATTGTTGGTGAATTGTGGATGGTGAATTGTGAATGGACAAAGGCGGGTGGCGGCCGCTCAGGGTGGTCTTCGGGTCCGAACAGTCCAGAGTATTGTGAAATTGCCTTTAATTTCGAAATGTTGTGTTAGAAATCTCTTTCTTTCTTCTCCAATTACCAATCACAATTCACCATTCACTAATTTTCCCCTTGACGGGTAACCTGGAAAACCGTAGAAGCCTTTTCGTTGTCGGCGCAAAGCAGGTTTTAGGGCTAATGCTTTGACATGATTTGCATATTCCGATTCAACAAGCTGGGCCAATAGCTCAATTGGTAGAGCATCTGACTCTTAATCAGCAGGTTCAAGGTTCGATTCCTTGTTGGCCCACCAGCTGCAGCAACAAACCCGTCAAGGACACAGCGTCTTTGACGGGTTTTCTTGTTTCTTTTGTCTTTAGACGAATCCGCTCTGTCCTGACGTCAGCAGTCGACAGGGATACCTAGTTGTCCTTATTGAAGAATCGCTTGCGCTTCGCATAACGCTTGCTTTATCTCCATGAGATATCCTGAATGCAGGCCTTTTCGGGCAAATTCCTGTCTGCATCAAGGCTTGGCCAGTCAGGATGATATGAGCGAATCACTTTTATCATCTCAGATTGCCACATGGATCAGGACATGGTTCCGGGAATAAATCGGAGAGTCATGAACGACAAAGTTGCATACTGCCCGCCTTTTTCCATAACTCCGCAGATTCTGAACCTGGTCGCCGGGATCAGCGAGGCTGTCGGCCGGTTGACCGCGCTCTCGGAAAAGGCCGGCTCCTCGCGGCTGCGGCGCATCAACCGTGTCCGCACCATTCGTGGTTCACTCGCCATAGAGGGGAATACCCTAAGTGAAGCGCAGATCACAGCGATTTTGGAGGGCAAGCGGGTCATTGCCCCGCCCCGGGAGGTGCAGGAGGTTAAAAACGCGTTGGCCGCTTACGATCTCTTCGGAACCTGGCGGCCGGAAAGCGAGCCGGACCTGCTCGAAGCGCATCGTGTCCTGATGTCCGGCCTGATCGACGACGCGGGCAGATACAGGAGCGGCGGAGTGGGGGTGATGACGGGCCAGCGGGTGGTCCACATGGCGCCCCCGGCGAGTCGTGTGCCGCAGCTGATGGGCGACCTGTTTCAGTGGCTGGCGGCAACGGACGCCCACCCGCTCATCGTCGGTTCGGTCTTTCATTACGAGTTCGAGTTCATCCATCCCTTTGCCGACGGCAACGGCCGCATGGGACGCCTGTGGCAGAACCTGATTCTGGCGAACTGGCATCCGCTGTTCACGGACATACCGGTGGAAAGCCTCGTTTTCGACCATCAGCGCGACTATTATCAGGCCTTGCAGGAGAGCACCGCGCAGGCTGACTCCGCTCCGTTCATCACCTTCATGCTGCAGATGATTCTGGAGACGATTTCTTCCGTCACCCCCCAGGTCACCCCCCAAGTCGGCGAACTGCTTGCGGCGCTCCGCACGGAAATGAGCCGCGAAGCCCTGCAGTCCGCCCTGGGGCTCAAGGATCGCAAATCGTTCCGCGAGCGGTATCTGGGGCCTGCGTTGGCCGCTGGCCTGATTGAAATGACTCTCCCATCCAAGCCCAACAGCCGCTTGCAGAAGTACCGTCTGAGGGAAAAGGGGCGACAGTTTTTGGCGGATCAAGCCAATAAATAACCTCTGAAGATCATCCCCGAATATCTCGGCAGCCCCGCATCAACTTAAAAAACATCACTCCTGCTTCGTCCGTTCCAGCCTCGGCAGCAATACCAGGACAAGGGCGCTCGTGGCCATGCCGACCAGGGCCAGGGTAAGGATCTTGTTGTCCCAGGGCAGGGCGATGAACCACATGGCCGTGGCGCCGCCAACGAAATACGTGAACATGATGAGGGAGGCCGCCGAGCCTGCGTCCTGTTTGACCTGCTCGAGCAGGAAGTTGCTGCTCGGCGGGCGCGACATGCCAAGGCTCAGGGTCAGGAAGGCCATGGGCAGGGCCATGCCCCAGGGGCCGAGGCCGGAGCACAGGGCCAGGGCCGCCGAGCTGATCAGGATTCCGGCATAGCCGAGCAGGATGATGCGAAATCCGGGCATGCGTTTCAGCAGCCTGCCGCAGATCCAGAAACCGAGCATGAGCGCGGCCGAGTTGAAGGCGAAGAAATAGCTGTATTCCTGCTCGCTCAGACCGAAATAGGTCACGAAGATGAAGGAAGATCCGCCAATGAAACAGAAAAGCGGTGTCATGCCCAAGGCGATGAGGGTGCATTGCGTCATGAAGCGCAGGTTACACATGAGCCGCAGGTAGCCGCCCATGACCTGGGCCAGGGTGCGGGTCGTGGCCGGGGCCGGCTCCTTGAGTCTCCAGACACCGCAGATGGCCACGACGCCAAGGACCATCTGGGCGAGGAAGATGACCGACCAGTCGGCGAAGGTGAGCATGATGCCGCCGAGCACGGGCGCGAGCATGGGGGCCAGGGAAACTATGACGGCCATGTGTGCCAGGGCCCGCTCGCGTTCCGCGCCCACGAAATAGTCCTTGGTCATGGCCAGGGACAGGGTTGCCGCCGAGGCCGCGCCCATGCCCTGCAGGATGCGCCCCACGATCAGGGCCGTGGGGCTCTGGGCCTGGGCGCAGACCAGACAGGAAAGGACATAGAGGGATATGCCGCCCAGGAGCACCGGCTTTCGCCCATAGCGGTCCGAGAGGGGGCCGTAGAAGAGCAGCGCCAGGCTGAAGCTGATGAAAAAGCCGACCAGGGTCAGGTTGATGACCGCTTCCGTGGTCTGCCAGGTCTCGACCATAGTGGGCAGGGCTGGCAGATACATGTCCGTGGACAGCGGCGGAAATGCCGCGAGCAGGGCCAGAATGAGCAGGGCGCGTATTTTGAGTGGGGCTGGTATTGTCATGGTATTTTTTGATGGTTTGAGGGCTTCGCCTACTCTGCGCGTGTGGGGCAGGCAAGCAAAAAACTCTGGGGCATTTTTTCTGATCTCATGCGAGCTGGGAACGACGAGCCTATCGGTGGAACAATCTCTGCATCTTGGTAATCGTGCAGGAAGATTTTTCCGGAGGTATAACATGAGTATCGCACCCCTGGCCGCCCTCGGCATCGCCAAGACGGCCTTTTCGATCATAGGCTCCCTGGCCGACGCAATGAAGCGTCCCAGTTCCGAATCCACCGGGTCCGCCATGACCGCGGCTCCGGCGCAGGAGTCCCTGTGGCATCAGATCGGCAAGGAAGTGGACCCAGGTTCCATGACCAGGGACGAGCTGGCCAAGGTCTCGTCCATGCTCTACGACAACGGCCTGATCAGCCTGCGCGACCATGCGACCATGAGTTTTGATCCCAGCTTCGCGGGTTCCTCGAACCTGCTTACGGCGGCCGACGGATCGGGGCGCGTGGACTGGATGGCCGAGTTTCAGGCCCGCCTGGCCAAGCACAAGGCCGATGGCGACAGCTCCTCCGTGGCTCAGGACGAGCGCGTGCTGGACATCCTTTCGCGCCTGCAGGCCGGATCAAAGGGCGTGACCTCGATCAGGGTCTGACCCGGCAAGGTTTTCCGGTTTTCCGATTGTCCGCGTCTGTCGGCCATGGGTTTAATTTGTGTTCTTGCTGAATGTGCGGCCGTGGGCTGCAATGATTTGAAGAGTCAGGGCAATGATGGGCATCAGACGTGGAAAAGGCAATGGCCGGATGGCCCGGCGCCGCGTTCACTGCGTTGGCCGGGCATGGGCCGAAGATTTGTTGATCCGATGCCTGCTTTTCGGAAGTGTTGAGCTGCCCCGGATATCTCCGAGGCGCGTATCTATCTCCAGTCCTTTCGCGGCGCAGTGGTCACAAGCTGCACGCCCGCCTGAAAAAAGCCGGACCATCCCCCTTCCTCTTTTTTGCACCAGCGGATGAAACCTGTCAGAAAGGTGCTGCTCTCGTAGTCCACGGTTCCCCGCAATTCATCGGCGAGATAGATGTTCACAGGCACATCATCGACGGGCAGCGAGCAATCCATTTCAAGCAGCAGGCCATCCGGGCTTTGATTGATGATCCTGGCCGGGCAGGGGGTGTCCAGGGATGGGGAAACGACGGCGCAGCGCTGGAGGCTTGCGGTTCTGTTGTATTTTCTGTTTTCAGACATGTTGAGCTCCGCGTGTGGATAATTGGCGTAAGGTTGCTTGCACGGCGCTGTCTGGCAACGCGTGATGGCAACTTCCTGAAAAGGCGTTGTTTTTTTTCAGACACATATGCGTTTTTTATCACAATGCCAACATGTTGTCAGACATTGGCCGCGCAGCTTCCGGAACAGCGCCAGGGCAAGAGAGCGGCGCGTTGGCGCTGATTTGTGCCGGGCATTTGATAAAAATAAAGGGCGACCGTGCATCGTGAAAGACGCGCGGTCGCCCTTGCATGAGGCGTGAGCCAGACCTCGTCTAGACCTCCGCGTTCAGCTCATCAAGAGGAGCCTCGGATTGAGCTGCGGTGCTTTCTGCGACAGTGTTCATGTTCCTGTATATCTCCAGAAATTTGGCGTAGGCCGCGCCGTTGCCCCGGGGTTCGCTCAGCGGCGGCAACTCGGCGGCGGCTGTCACATCGCCGTGCAGCGAGGTCAGGCTTTGCGTGAACCAGGCCTCAAGTTCCTGCATGCCGGCCTTGAAGGCGGTAAGGCCGGGGGCCTCGGTTTCGGCAATTTCCTCCCCCGTTTCCTCCGTCGGCGCTTCCTCCATCTCCGCTGCTACCTGTCCCGGCAGCTGTTCCTCGGAAGCGAGCGCGCCTTCATCATCAAGCAGTTCGGCCAGCTCCGGATCGGTGGCGTCCTGTTCCTGCGGCACGGCAGCCGCAGCCAGTCCGGCGAAGGCTCCTTGCAGCGATTCAAGCAGCTCGGAAAACCTGGAGTTTATGTCCGAAAGGGTGGTGGACAGCGGCGTCTGTTCGGCCTTCGCCTCTTCGAGCAATTGCTTGATATCGTCCGAGAAGTCTCCTGCCAGCTCCTCTGCCTGCCCGGACAGGCCGTGCTCTTCTCCGAGGGCGCCGAGTTTCGCGGTCAGCTCGTCAAAAAGCCCCGTGCTTGCGCCTTCGAAGTCGTTGGCTGCATTTTGCGCGGCCACCTGCTGGAGCTCGTCGTGGAAATTGATGCGCAGTCGCACGTCAGCCACTCCCTGGAAGTGTCCGGCCTGCAACAGGCGAATGACCCCTTTGCTCCCTTGTTCGTCGCCGCTGGCGGGCGGCGGGGTGATCTCCGTTTCGGCTGCTTTGACCGGCTTTTCCGTGGCGTTATCCTTGAGTTCGACATGGTTGACCTTCATCCATGCCTGCTGATTTCCAGCGCCTTGCACGTTCATGATCTTCGCTCCTTGGAAAATTACCCATTTTTCTTCTTATCGGCCGTGAGGCGAGAATTCTTTACCCATCAGACTTCTGCGGTTGCAAAGGTCATGCTCGGGAAGTTTTTTCTCCATGCGGCACGAGTCCGGTCCTTTTAAATTTTTTGAAATCGAGAGGTTGCGGCATCGAAATATTTTTATGCATTATCCGCGTTTACAATATCTCCTTCATCGGGTACGGCCCCTCTGCATCTTTTGCCCAATAGATAGCTTCAGACTTTGAGAATTGTTTCCACGGAAGCACGACGTTCGGAAAATTCGGCTATCGGATTTTATCCATGAAGCGTTTGCAGTGTCTTAAAAAGACGTTGCATGAACTGACAGGCAATATTTTTTCGATAATATATTATATTGTAGGAAACATTGATTCTGAAACGATAAGGAGAATCGGACAATGGGATCTGAGTTGAACAAGAAGTTCGGCCTTTTTACCGCGATTGCGATGGTCGTAGGCATTGTCATCGGCAGCGGCGTTTTTTTCAAGGCGGAAAAAATTCTCACCGCCACCGGCGGCAATCTGCCCCTGGGGATTCTTGCCTGGATCATCGGCGGATTCATCATGATTTCTTGCGCCTACACATTCTCTCTCATGGCCACCAAGTATGAGCGTGTGAACGGCATCGTCGACTACGCCGAAGCCGCCATGGGCAAGAAATACGGCTATTACGTCGGCTGGTTCATGGCCCTCATCTACTATCCGACCCTGACCGCTGTCCTGGCCTGGGTCTCGGCCCGCTACACGGCCGTCCTTTTTGGATGGGACATCACCGGAGGCGAGTGCATGACCATCTCCGGCTTCTTTTTGGTGGCAAGCTACGCCCTGAACGCCCTGTCGCCCGTCCTGGCCGGAAAATTCCAGGTCACCACGACCGTGATCAAGCTCATCCCGCTTTTGCTCATGGCGGTGGTCGGCACCGTCTTCGGTCTGGACAACGGCATGATAATGCAGAATTTCACCACTTCCGTGGTTGAAGTCGATCCGGTCATCGCGGTGTTCACTGCCGTCGTGGCCACGTCTTTTGCCTACGAAGGCTGGATCATCGCCACCAGCATCAACGCGGAACTCAGGGATTCCAAAAGGAATCTCCCCCTGGCCCTGATGGTGGGCACCTTCACGGTCATGGTCGTGTACATACTGTACTACGTCGGCCTGGCGGGCGCGGTCACCAACCAGACCCTCATGGAAGGCGGTCAGGAAGGCGCGAAGCTGGCCTTTGAAACCGTCTTTTCAAGCCTTGGCGGAACGCTCATCTTCGTCTTTGTCATCATTTCCTGCCTTGGCACCTTGAATGGCCTGATGCTCGGATGTACCCGCGGTATCTACTCCATCTCCGCCAGAAACCAGGGCCCGCGCCCGTTCATGTACAGGCAGATCGACAACGCCACGAACATGCCCACCAACTCCGCCGTGCTGGGGGTGCTGCTGTCCGCATTCTGGCTGGTGTATTTCTACGGTGCTAACCTCACCAAACCGTGGTTCGGATTTTTCTGCTTTGATCCCTCGGAACTTCCGATCGTCACGATCTATGCCCTTTATATCCCGATTTTCCTGGTGTTCATGAAAAAGGAAGCCGATCTTTCGGTGTTCAAGCGCTACATCATGCCCTCTCTGGCCGTATTCGGCAGCCTGTTCATGATGTTCGCCGCCTGCTTCTCGCATGGCATGGCCGTTGTGGCGTACCTTGTCATCTTCGGCGTGATCATGCTGGGCGGTGCTTTCTTTTCGCGGGAGCGCGAGTTTTAGACGCCTTGTCCGGGATTTTCCTGCCCTGTCAATAAACGAAGCCGGGCGGCAGCGATCAAGCTGCCGCCCGGCTCCGTTTATTCGGGATAGGGCTTGTCGGTTCGCTTAGCGCAATTCCACCGCCCATGTGTCAAGCTCGGGCACATTGGTCACGATCTCTTCGCGCATCAGAAACTCCGCGAAACGTGTGTAGCGCTTGTTGTCGAGAGCCCCGGGGCGCAGGGCGAAGCGGGGCAGGGTGTCCCGCCAGGCGCGGCGGTTCAGTTCGTCGTCCAGGCTGGAACGCTCGCCGGAGACGAAGAGCTTCCAGCTCTCCTCGGGGTGATTGATCAGGTACTGCACCCCTTCCTCCAAGGCATCGACAAAGGCGCGCAGCTTGGGGTCCGCCACCTTCGCGGCGGCCGCCACGAGGATCAGTTCATCATAGGCCGGAACCCCGTATTCCTCCACGAAAAAGGCCCGTCCAGGGCGTCCTTCGATATCCATCTGGTTCAGCTCGAAGTTGCGGAACGCGCCGATGACTGCGTCGGTCTGACCCGTGAACAGCGACGGGGACAGGGAGAAATTGACGTTGACCAGCTTGACGTCGGCCATGGTCAGACCTTCCTTTTCGAGCATCACTTTCAAAAGCGCGGTCTCGAACCCGCCCACGGAATAGCCGACGGTCTTGCCCTTCAGGTCGGCGATGGACTTGATGGGGCCGTCCTCAAGCACGACCAGGGAATTGAGCGGCGTGGCCACCAGAGTGGCGATGCGCGTCAGAGGCAGGCCTTCCGCCACCTGCATCTGGTGCTGATGCTGGTAGGATACGGCAATGTCGGCCTTCCCGGCGGCCACGAGCTTGGGCGGGTCGTTGGGGTTGGAAGGGGCGATGATTTCCACTTCAAGGCCGTGTTCCTTGAAGAAGCCTTTCTCCAGGGCCACGTAAAGGGGCGCGTGGTCGGGGTTGACGAACCAGTCCAGCAGCACGGTCAGCTTTTCGGCCTGGGCCTGGGTGGCGCAGAGGAGGAGGGTTGCGAGGATAAAGGCGATTTTTTTCATGTGGGTATCCTTATGGTTTGGAGAATGTGAAAAGGTTTGCGGTAATGCGGATTTGAGTCGGATTGTCATGGTCGGGGAGGGTTGGTGGCAGTGCGGACGCGAGTCGGATCGCTCCGGGCGGGGGCCGCCAAAACTCCTTCGCTGGCCTCGTAATGTTTTCCCGCCGCTCCTGCCGGACATCGGACAGCGCTTTGGGCGGTCGCGACGGGAAAACAAACGATGCCCGGCTCAGTCAGACAGTTGCCGGCCCCCGCCCGGAGCGACCCGACTCGCTGGGCAGCGGTGGGAGTAAAACAAGATGGAATTTTTGTTTTTATGCTACGGCACCAAGGTTTCGCGCCCTTATCAGGGTCATTCCCGCGCAGGCGGGAATCCATCTTCGCCAAGGCCAGAAAGGCATGAATCCCCATCTGCGCGGGGATGTCCCATGCGTGAGTATTTGTCTTCATTGCATCCCAAGTTTCGGCTGCCAGAAAACCAGCCTGACTCCCCGTCCGGAGCGACCCGACTCGTTGGGCAGCGGTGGGAGCAAAACAAGGTGGAATTTTTGTTTTCATGCTACGGCACCAAGGTTTTGCGCCCTTATCAGGGTCATTCCCGCGCAGGCGGGAATCCATCTTCACCAGGGCCAGGAAGGCACAAATCCCCGCCTGCGCGGGGATGTCCCATGCGTGAGAATGTGTGTTCATTGCATCCCATGTTTTGGCTGCCAGTAAATCAGCCTGTTCAGCAGTCGGTCGATTATGAAATAGAGCGTCAAGGACGTGCCCGCCAGAACGGTCAGGGCCGCGAACATGACGTCGATCTGCATGCGGGCGTTGGCGTGGAGCATGTAGAAGCCAAGGCCCGCGCTGGACCCGACCCATTCCCCGACCACGGCTCCGATGGGCGCCACGGCCGTGGCCACGCGCAGCCCGGCCGCGAAGGCGGGCAGGGCCGAGGGGATGATGATGGTGCGCAGCACGGCCAGGGGCCTTGCGCCCATGATGCGGGCCATCTCCAGCAGGTCGGGTTCGGTGCGCTGCATGCCCGAGTAAAAGGACGACGCCACCGGGAAGAAGATGATCAGCACCGCCATGGCTACCTTGGAGGCCATGCCGTAGCCGAGCCACAGCACCAGGATGGGAGCCAGGGCGAAGACCGGGATGGCCTGGCTGATCACCAGGACGGGCAGCATCCAGCGCTTCAGCAGCGGCGAGAGGATCATGACCAGGGCCGCGCTGCTTCCAAGGACCGTGCCCAGGGCCAGACCAAGCAGGATCTCGGTCAGGGTCGTGCCCAGATGCGAGAGGAGCAGCGGAAACTTTTCGATCAGGGCCGTGGCGACAGGCAGGGGGCCGGGCAGGATGTACGTCGGAGCACCGGTCAGGATGACCAGAACCTGCCACATGATCACAATGCCGACGGCAAGAATGAAGGGACGCAAGAAGTTCATGCCGCCTCCCCGTTCATCAGCCTTCTCAGCAGCCCCGCGTACAGGCCGGTCACTTCGGAACTTCCGGCCTCGCGCGGGGGCGGGCCGGCGGGCTCCATGGTTTCGAGTACCCGCACCGGCGTGCCCCCGAGCACGATGATGTCGTGGCCCAGGCGCAGGGCCTCCATGGGATCGTGGGTGACCAGCACCACGGTCGCGCCCACGGTCAGACGCGCGGAAAGGTTCTGCAGCCGCACGCGGGTCAGGGCGTCCAGGGCGGAGAAGGGCTCGTCCATGAGGATGACGGGGCGCTCTTCCATGAGGGTGCGCAGGAGCGCTCCGCGCTGACGCATGCCTCCGGACAGGGCCTCGGGCAGCTTGTCCTCGTATCCGGCCAGGCCCGCCTCGTGGATCAGTTCCAGGGCCCTGGCCCGCTTTTCGGGCGAGAGTTCGCCCCGGAGCCTGGCTCCGAGCAGGACGCTGTCCCGCAGGGTCAGCCAGGGCAGGAGCAGGTCGTTCTGGCTCATCCAGGCCACCTGTGTCGAGCCTGTCCCGCCGGAGCCAAAACGGACCTGCCCGGAGAAGTCGAGGTTTGGAGCACCGGCCATGAGCTTCAGGAGGGTCGATTTGCCGCATCCGCTCGGCCCCAGGATGCAGGTCGTCCGTCCGCCCCCGAGGGTCAGGCTCAGGTCCGCGAACAGCGGTCGGCCCTCGAAATCGAGGGAGATGCCTTCAAGGGCGATGCCTGGTGCGGCCTGCGCGGTGGCGGGAGCGTACACGGCTATTCGAAGAACCGGTGGAAGTGATGCACCGGCCCGTGTCCCTGGCCGATGACGTAGGCGGCTCCGGCCCGGATGGCTTCGCTGATGTATTCCTTGGCGTTGCGCACGGCCGTTTCCATGTCTTCGCCCCTGGCCAGGTTCGAGGCGATGGCCGAGGACAGGGTACAGCCCGTGCCGTGGTTGTTGCGGGTCTGGATGCGCACGCCCGGCAGGGTCACGACGCGCTTTTCATGGCCGATGTACAGGATGTCGTCGCTGTCGCCCGACTCCAGATGCCCACCCTTGACCAGCACGCTCCCCCGGCCCATGGCCGCGAGGTCCGTCAGCGCTTCCATGGCCGCCGCCTGCGTGGCTATGTCCCGGCCGAGCAGCACCGAGGCTTCGGGCAGGTTGGGTGTGATGAGCGTGGCCATGGGGATGAGCTCCGATTTCAGGGCGTCGATGGCTTCGTCCTGCAAAAGCTTGTCCCCGCTCTGGGCGACCATGACCGGGTCGAGCACGATGATCCCCACCCCGTGTCTGGCCAGCCCCCTGGCCACGGTGCGGATCAGTTCCGGGGAGAAGAGCATGCCGATCTTGACCGCGTCGGCCCCGATGTCGCCAAGCACCGCGTCCATCTGCGCGGCCACGAATTCGACGGGCACGGCGTGGATGCCGGTCACGCCCAGGGTGTTCTGGGCGGTCAGGGCGGTGATGACGCTGGCCCCGTAGCAGCCGTGGGCCGCGATGGTCTTGAGGTCGGCCTGGATTCCGGCCCCGCCGCCGCTGTCGGACCCGGCGATGGTCAGTACGCGGTGATATTTGCGCTGGTTCATGAAAGCTCCTTGGCTGCACGGATGATGGTTCTGAGGCGGGAGGCAGCCTCTCTTGGATCTGGGGCCGAGACGATGGCCGAGACCACGGCGACGCCGTCACACCCTGCCCGGATGACCTCGGCCGCGTTGCCCGGGCCGATGCCGCCGATGCCGACCAGGGGCAGGGACACGGCCGCGCGGATGGCGGCCACGCCGTCAAGGCCCAGCGCCGGGGCCGTGTCGGTCTTGGTCGGGGTGGAGAAGACGGGGCTCACGCCCACGTAGTCCGCACCCTCGGCTTCGGCGCGCAGGGCGTCCTCCACGCACTCGGCCGAGATGCCGATGAGCATGCCCGGACCCGTCAGGCGCCGGGCGTCGGCGATGAGCATGTCGGTCTGGCCCAGGTGCACGCCGTCGGCTCCCACGGCCAGGGCCACGTCGATGCGGTCGTTGATGATGAGCGGGATGCCGGTTCCGGCCAGCAATTCACGCACGGCCCGCGCTTCGGCCACGAATTCGCGGGTCGCGCAGCGCTTTTCCCGCAGCTGCACGCAGGTCACTCCCCCTGTCACGGCGGCGCGGACGATGTCCGCGGTGGCGCGGCCAAGGGACAGCCCCCTGTCCGTGACCAGGTACAGGGACAGATCAGGCATGGTGTTCCTCGTGGATGCGGCATTCCTTGGCCAGGTCCTCGGGCGTCAGATTGAAGAGAGCGTCCAGGAGATGGATCTGAAAGGAGCCGGGGCCGGAGGCCTGCGCGCCCGCCCTCTCTCCGGCCAGTCCCAGGAAGGCCAGGGCAGAGGCGGCGGCGGAGACGGGGTCGGGGTCCACCGCGTGGAAGGCGCCGACCAGGGCAGTGGCCGAGCAGCCCGTGCCCGTGACGCAGGGCATGAGCGAGTGCCCGCCCTCGATGACCAGCGTGCGCCGTCCGTCGGTGACCAGATCGGTGGGGCCGGTGATGGCCAGGGTGGTGCCCAGTTCGCGGGCCAGGGTCCCGGCAGCCTTGGCCGCGTCCTCGATGGAGTCCGTGGAGTCCACGCCCTTGGTGGTTGCGTTCTGTCCGGCCAGGGACAGAATCTCGGAGGCGTTGCCGCGCACCACGCTGACCTTTGTCCAGGCCAGGATGGATTTCGCGGCCTCGGTGCGCAGGGTCGTCGCTCCAGACCCCACCGGGTCGAGGATGATGGGCTTGCCGAGCGCCGTGGCCCTGCGTCCAGCCTTGAGCATGGCCGCCACCCAGACATCGGTCAGCGAGCCTATGTTCAGTACCAGCGCCCCGGCGTAGGCGACCATCTCTTCGACTTCGTTTTCGGCGTGGGCCATGACCGGAGACGCGCCGCAGGCCAGAAGGGCGTTGGCGGTGTAGTTCATGACCACGAAATTGGTGATGTTGTGAACAAGCGGTTTGTTTTGTCTAAGGGCGCGCAGGTTGTCTGCGGCCTTGCGGGCTGGATCGGACACGGTGCACCTCGCACTGCTGTTGATATTTGGGGCAGCAGGGGCGAGGAATGGGGGGATTGGCCGGTCATGGCCTCAAGTCTTGCAATTCCCTTCGCTGGCATGATCCAGATCAGGTTCAACGGGTATCATCTCAGGCTCCTCGCCACCCCTGCAAAAACTGATTTCTGGCTAGGACAAGCGCGTTTGGCTGTCAAGCTCACTCCCCGGCGACGCAGTTCCGCCCGGCGTCCTTGGCCTTGTAAAGGGCCTGGTCCGCGCGCAGCAGGGTCGTGTCCACGGGTTCGCCGGGCCGGTGAATCGTGAAGCCGATGCTGACCGTCGGGGCGGGAATTTCGTCGCGGATTCTTTGTGCTCCGGTCACGGCCTGGCGCAGTCGTTCCGCCACGACCGGGGCGCTGACTGCGTCGCAGGCCGGGAAGAGGAACAGAAATTCCTCTCCGCCCCAGCGCGCGCACATGTCGTATTCACGCAGGGAAAGTTCCAGGGCCCGGGCCACGGCCTGCAGCAGCTGATCCCCGGCGGCGTGTCCGAAGTTGTCGTTTACCTCCTTGAAATGGTCGAGGTCGGCGATCATGACGGCGAATCCGCCTTCTGGTTTTCGCGTTGCCCGGGAAGCGGCCTCGTCCAGGCGCACGGTCATGTAGCGGCGGTTGGGCAGGCCTGTCAGGGAGTCATAGTTGGAGGCGTGCTCCAGACGCTCCTTGAGCTGATGCAGCATGGTCTGGTACTGGTCGCTGATGCGCACGATTTTTTCCAGCTGCCGGACTTTCTTTTCGTAACTGGCCAGATAGCCCTGGCTGCGCTCGCGTTCGGCGGCCTGAAAACGGTCCGCGATGTGGGTCAGCCGGTCCAGCAGGCGCTGCTGGTCGAGGTAACGCTCAAAGAGCACGCCAAGCGCTTCCTTCCACCCTTCCGGAGGCGTTTCGGCGCCGAGAATGGCCTCGATGCGCCGCTCAAGGCTGTCTTCAGGCGGACACTGCGGCATGATCATGACCTCGGGGCGATGGTGAAGGGAAAGGTGCAGTCTTCCTTGAATTCCTCGGCCAGTTCGCCGACGCGTTCGTTGTCCGGATCATAGTTCCATGCGACGCTGACCGGTCGTCCGCTCTGGTGGGATTCCTCCAGGCGGTCGAAGATGTCCATCATGGCCCGGATGCTGCTGGTGTTGAGATAGATCAGCTCCAGGTCGAAGGCGAGGGGGCGGTCGTCATTCTTCAGAAAATCGTCGATCCAGTCGATGATGGGCTGAAAGAATTCAAAGGGATTCTCGGGGTATGAATCTCCGGCCATGAAGACACGTCCCTGCTCGTTGTCGGCGCGGACCATCGGAGTGCTGGGTGTTTGGGCGATATCTAGATTGTTCATGTTCTTCTCGTACTTTTTTGAGTCTTTCTACAGTACGACGCGCAGGCTCAGGAAGCTTCGCGTCTCGTCGATGTCGCGCACCGTGACAGCCAGGGGGCGTGAGGCCTTGCGGGCCATGTCGATGATCCCCAGACCCGCGCTGCCGTTCAATCCCTCGCGCGGCTGGCGCAGCTGGGTCTTGAAGAGGGCCTTGAGCGCGGCACGGTCCAGGACCGCCAGGCCGTCCACGCGTTCCTTCAGGGTGATTCCGTCCTCGCGGGTGACGACATTGCCCGCGCTGATCACATAGTGTTCATCCTCGCGGGACACGACGATGGCCGCGCTGGCCGCGCCTGTCAGCTTCGGGTGCTGGTCCGCGTAGCGACGGATGTTCTGTGTCATTTCAATATAAACGGAAAAAATGTCGGCAACGGCGCTGGGCGCTTCCTGCTGGTGGTTGAGGTAGTCGCGCAGGGCGCGGCCGATCTCCTCGATCAGGGCGGCGTTGATGGGGCCGTTGAAGCAGACCATGATCTGTTGACGGTCAAAGATTTCGCGCAGGTCGTAAAGGTCGGGTGTGCTCATGAAGCGATCTCCTTGGAGGAATCAGCCGGCGTTTGGTCGAAACGAAAGGCCAGCACGGTGATGTCGTCGCGTTGCGGGTAGTCTCCACGGTATTCTTGCAGGGCGGTGGTCAGGGCCTTTTCCTGGGCTGCAAGCGCAAGGCCCGAGTGGGCCTCAAGCCAGTTCACGAAGCCGCTTCGCCCGAAAGGCAAGCCTCTTTGTCCCCCGGATTGGTCCAGAATTCCGTCCGTGACAAGATAAAAAACAGTGTCCGGTTCAAGGTCCAGTGTCCGGCAGGTGAAGTTTCTGGATCGGCGGTCGTTGATTCCGCCCCGGTCCCCCCGGTAATGCTCGACCTGTGCTCCCCTGGCCGTGAAGAGGTCGATGTGGGCTCCGGCGAAATGAACCTTGCGGGTTTCCCATTCAACGAAGCACAGTCCGATGTCCATGGACGTGGCCAGGCGCTCCAGGCGTTTGGTGTCCGGCATCATGGCGCGCACGGCCTTGTCCGCGCTCTCAAGCAGCGCGGCCGGGTTGTCCCAGCTCTGTTCCATGGTGGCACGTTCCAGGGCCGCGTGAGCGATCATGGTCATGAAGGCTCCCGGCACTCCGTGACCGGCACAGTCGATGACTCCGAACAGGCAGCCCTCGGCCCGCTCCCGGTACAGATAGAAATCGCCGCCGACCACGTCGCGCGGATGCCAGACCACGAAATACTGTCCGAGCAAGTGCTCGCAAAGCTGCCGGTCCGGAAGAATGACCCGCTGAATGAGGCTCGCGTAGCGGATGCTCTCCGTCAGCTGGCGATGCGTGTCCGTCAGCCGTGCATGGGTCGCCTCCAGCTGGGCCGTGCGTTCGGCCACCCGCTGTTCCAGTTCCATGGTGTGCGTCTGAACCTGGGAGGCCATGCTGTCGAAGGCGCGCGACAGGGCGCCGAGTTCGTCGTTCCGGTTCGATTGCAGCCGGGTGTCGTAACGCCCTTCGGCGATCCTGCGGGCCGAGTCGGTCAGGACCAGCAGCGGGTGCAGAACGAGACGGTCAAAGCCCAACGTCAGGGTCAGGATGACCAGCAGCAGAATCACCGCGCCTCCGGCCAGGGCCAGGTGAATGATGTTCGAGGACAGAATGCCCTCGGCCGCCGGATTGACGCTGCTGACCACGGTCCAGCCGAGTTCCGGAAGATGCGCCAGGGCCATCATGCGCGTGCCCTGTTTGGTTTCGACCTGCAGCGGAAACACTTGTGTGTCCCTGCGGCCGGTCTCGGCCAGGGCGCGGGCGAAGGTCTCCTGATCGCTGTGTTCGCTCAGTTCGGCGAAAACGGTCCGGGAGGTGTCCTGCTTGCCCATGGCTCCATACTCGATCCTGTCCGGATCCGGATGGGCCACGATGCGGCCCTGCCCGTCGATGATGAAGCTCATGGCCCCGGCCGAGCGCGGGGCGAGCATGGTCTTCAGGAACCTGTCCAGCTGCATGCCGGTTCCGACCAGCCCGAGTGGCATTCCCGCCGCGTTGCGCACCTGTACGTTGATCCACAGGTTGGTCACCTTCAGGGTGGCGTCGGGGTTGACGTTCAGGGTGTAGGGAACCGGCACGTCCATGGTCGAGAAGTACCATGCGTCGGCCGCCTTGGCCGTATCCAGCGTGTAACGGTATCTGGCGCTTGGGCTTTTGGGATCGGCGTAATAGTAGGCCAGGGTGCGGTGGTGTATGACAAAATAGGTCTGGTCGGCGAAGGCCTGGCGAAATCCTGCCGCCTCGGCCAGAAAGCGGGATCGGGCAGGCGCTTCCTGTTCCTGCAGCAGCCAGTCCTTCAGGGCGCTGAGGTCGGCGAAGCGCTGGGCGATGGCCAGCTCGCGGCCGACCAGGGCCTGGATTTTCTCACGGGTGAGCTGCGCTTCGGCAACGGCCAGTCTGCGGCTCAGGTCCGTGGTCAGATCGCTCAGAATCCGCTGACCCACCGCGACGGAGAGCAGCAGCACGGCCGCCGATATGAACAGCAGCAGGGTCCCGACCTTGCGGCGCAGCCCGGAGGCGCGCTGATCGGAGGGGAGTGGGGTGATGGGGGGTGGGGTGTTCATGACGCCTGCCTGCGGGGTTTGCCGAGCAATTTGGACTGATGGAGTTTTTGCTAAATTTTCAGCACATTGCAATGACAATGAGCTGGTGTCAACGCAGGAAGCCCCGGGGCGCGGGATACGTGTTTTTGTTCGAACCCGGGTCTTGTGCTTGTTGGTGCTTGTACCGTATTTTCATGTATGACAACCGGATGGAGTTTTGTCCGGCCTTGTGCCATGTGTGTCGGGACGCTGGGGACCTGTAGGCAGTGCGGAGGATAATCATGATGATCAGTGTGCGCAAAAATGGATTGTTTTCCTTCATGTTTTCAGAGGTCTGTTTTATTGATGCATGCCCCGGAGCCAAGGCATTCATGATCGGCGCCATGAGCGTGGCGGTTTTGCTGTTGTGGATGTCCGCCGTCTGCCACGCACAGCCCGTCGAACCGATCAGGATCGGAAGCATTTTTGCCAAGACCGGCCCGGGCGCGGAGGAAAATTCTCCCAACTACCGCATGGTCACGCTCGCGGCAGGTCAGATCAATGCTGCGGGAGGTCTTCTGGGGCGCCCTGTCGAGGTGATCGAATTCGATACCGGGAGTACGGCCCTTGGAGCGCGACAGGCCGCCGAGGCCGCCGTCAAGGCCAAGGTTTCGGCCGTCATCGGCCCTTCCTGGAGTTCGCAGGCCATGGCCATGGGGCCCGTGCTTCAGCAGGCGGGCATTCCCATGCTCGGCGCAACCACGACCGCTTCGGAGGTCACCGAAATCGGGGATTACATTTTCCGGGTCTGCTATACCGACGCGTTGCAGGCCAAGGCGCTGGCCGCCTTTGCTTATGACGACCTGAAAGCTCGAAGTGCCATCGTCGTGACCATCGCCGGAGACGTCTACAGCGAAGGGCTGAGCTCGGGTTTCATCGAGCGTTTCACCGCGCGCGGAGGCAAGGTCGAATCGCAGTTGCGCTATCTTCAGAACGCCATGAACTTTGATGAGCAGGTCCGCGTCATCGGCGAGAAATCTCCGGATCTGATCCTGGTGGCCGGTTTCACCCGTGATTCGGGTTTGTTCCTCAAGCAGGCTCGCAGTGCGGGTCTGGACATGCCTGTTCTGGGCGGCGATGGATGGACTGCTCTGGAGCACTATCCGTATCTCGACCCGGCGAAGGGCGAAAATTATTATGTGTCCCACTGGCACCCCGATTCGGGGTCGGAAGGCGGCCAAAAATTTCTGGCTCTGCTCTATCAGGAGTTCGGGCCGAATGCCCTGCAGATGATCGACGCCGGCAACGCCAACGCCTATGACGCCATGGGTCTGGTGGCCGACGCGATCCTGCGTGCCGAAGGCGATTCTCCGGCCGCCATCCGGGACGCCCTGGCCGCCACCGAAAAATATCCGGGCGTGACGGGGCTCATCACCTTCAAGAACTCGCGCGATCCCCAGAAATCCCTGGTCGTTCTGCGCATCACCCCCGACAAGGTCGAATTCGTCAAGAGCGTGGATGCCGATCGATGAACAAAAGCATTTCCCAGCGCATGAACCAGGACATCCTGATCACCTTCGCCGTGATCGCGGTTCTTTTTGTCGCCCTGGGCAGTTTCATGCTGGTTCGATGGAAGGACGACAACATCCACATCGTCTGCCGCATTCTCGACACCCTGGTCGCCAGGGAACAGGACAATCTGGCCAACGAGCTCTTCGAGCGGCGCATCCGGGCTCTGGACATGCGTCTGGCCGAGATCAGCATGGTCGAGGAGGTGTTGCGGGTCGAACTGTACCATGCACGGGGGCTTCCCCTGGCCGCCGCCTCGCGGGGTGCGGCGACGCAGGTTTCGAAGCCGATCGACATCGAGGGCTGGGACCATGCCCAGGGCTATGCCTTCGACCATGACTTCTCGGCTCTGCGTTTCATTCGGCCGATCATCGCGGCGGGAGAAACCATCGGGTGGCTGCGCCTCGACTACGATCTGTCTCTTTTGCGCAAACAGACGCTCAGTTTTCTCGCCTATATGTTCAGTATCCTGGTCATGACCCTGCTTTGTACGCAGCTGCTGCTGCGTCGCCGTTTGCGCAAGTCGGTGGTTAATCCGCTGCAAAGGCTCGGAGCGTCCATGCGGGAAATGAACACCGAGACTCGTACCTTCAACGGACCTGCGCTCAAGGCCGACGAGGAAATCGCGACCCTGGGCCAGTCATTCCAGGAGCTGCTGGAACGTCTGAACAGCTCCTACCGCGACCTCGATGAGGCGCATCAGGCCCTGGCCCGCAGCGAGCGCCGGCTTTCACGCGCCATTCTGGCAAGTTCCGACGGCATCTGGGAATGGTCCTTCGACACCGGGCAGGCCTATTTCAGCCCGCGCTGGTACGAGATGCTCGGCTACGAGGATCAGGAACTACCCATGACCTTTCAGACCTGGAAGGATCTTTGTCATCCCGAGGATTTTCAGCAGGCTTACGAGCGGATTCAGGTCGTCGTGAACTCCAACGGAGGCAAATCGTACAACTCCGAGTTCCGCATGCGCACAAGGGACGGGGAGTGGAGATGGATTCTGGGCCGCGGCGATGTCATCGAGCGCGACGCCGACGGCAGGCCCCTGCTTGTGAGCGGGACGCACACCGATGTCACCGAGCGGCGTCTGGCCGAGGAGCGGCTCCGTCAGTCCGAAGAAAAGTTCTCCCAGCTTTTCCGCCTCTCGCCCGATGCCATCGTGCTGCTCAACGTCGAGAGCGGACGCCTCGTCGACGTCAATGACTCCTTCACGAGCATCTCCGGCTTCAGCCGTGAAGAGGCCCTGGGCAAGACGCTTCTGGAACTGGGCATTTACCGAAATCCGGGTGAGCGCGATGAAATTTACAGGCGTCTTGCCCGTGACGGCTTTCTGCGCGACTTTGAATTCGAAGCCCTGCACAAGGACGGTTCCACCGTGGTCAGCGCCATGACCTGCCAGACCCTGGAGCTCGACGGAGTGCCCCACCTGCTGGCCGTGCTGCGCGACATGACGCAGATGAAGAAGCTGCGGGAAGTCATGATCCAGAGTGAAAAGATGCGTTCGGTGGGGGGCATGGCCGCGGGCATCGCCCACGAGATCAACAATCCTCTGGGCATCATCCTTCAGGCCTCGCACAACCTGGTGCGCCGCACGCGGCCAGATTTTTCCAAGAACACCCAGGTTGCCGAGACCATCGGGCTGGATATGGAGCTCATGGCCCGGTACATGCGCGCCCGCAAGCTCGACCTTTTCATCACGGACATTCAGGAAGCGGCCACGCGGGCGGCGGGGATCATCCGGCGCATGCTCGATTTTAGCAGACTGGCTGAATCGGGGCGCTCCCAGTGCGATCTGCAGACCCTCATCGAACACTCCCTGACTCTGGCCAGGAATGATTACGACCTGAAGAAGTTCTACGATTTCAAGAAAATGGATTTGCGCATCTCCGTCGAGGAGGGGCTGGGCAAGCTGGCCTGCACCGAAACGGAGATCGAGCAGGTGTTTCTGAACATCCTGCGCAACGCGGCCCAGGCCATGGCCGAGGCCACCCCTACCGTCGAGAATCCGCGCCTGGAGATTCGGGCACGCAGAATCGGCAATCGGGTCAGGATCGAGATCGAAGACAACGGTCCCGGCATGAGTGCGGAAATCAGCCGTCGCATCTTCGAGCCTTTCTTCACCACCAAGCCGCCTGGCCAGGGTACGGGCCTTGGGCTTTCGGTGTCCTATTTCATCGTCACCAAGGGGCACGGCGGGACCATGGAGGTCGAATCCGAGCCTGGCCTGGGGACGCGTTTCATCATTGAACTTCCGTTCAAAAAGCAAGAGCAGGAATGATGCGTTCATTTTTGGAATGCGCACGGGGCATGATTGGCCCGGGGCGGGACGGGGCATGATTCTCTCCGAAAAAATGGCCCTCGCCAAGGCTCGCATGATCGAGGTGCTGGAACGCTTCGGTCCCGGCACGGCCGTGGGCTGGACCGGAGGCAAGGATTCAACCGTGGTGCTGGCCCTGTGGCGGGAGGTGCTGCGCGAACATGCCGCTGCAGCGCCGGTGCGGGCTCTGAATCTGGATACGGGCTGCAAGTTTCCGGAAGTGTTGGCTTTTCGTGATCGGTTGGCGGGCGAATGGGGCATCGAGCTGCATATCGTGCGGCCCGATGTCGATCTGGTCCGCTATCCGCTTGCGGTGGATCCGGTGCAATGCTGCGGCGACCTGAAGATCCGTCCCCTGAACGACGCCGTCACGCGGCTCGGGATTCCGGCCCTGCTGACGGGTGTGCGCGCCGATGAGAACCCGGACCGGGCCGACCGGCCATGGCTGGAGGATCACGGCGATCACGTCCGGGCCCTGCCCATCCTGGAATGGACGGAGCTTGATGTCTGGACCTTCATGGTGCGCGAGTCCGTCCCGTGGTGCAGCCTCTACGACCAGGGCTACCGCTCCCTGGGCTGCATGCCCTGCACCGTCCGGTCGGGCCGGGGGGAGCGCTCGGGGCGGGATTCGGCCAAGGAGGAGAGAATGGGGCAGCTCAGGAGTCTGGGGTATTTTTAGGGTGTGACCTTCCAAGCCATCTCGATGTCATCCCCGCGCAGGCGGGAATCCATGGCTTTTTCATGAGGGACGGGGTGCGGCAGGACGGCCGCGTCCCGGTTCGCCCCGGGCGGGGACCGTCGAAACTCCTTCGCGGGCCTCGTACGGCTCAAGCGTTGCGTGGTGATGCGGAAGTCCGCGATAACGCACTGGGCAACGCCTGAGCCAACGATGCCTGGCTCAGTCAGACAGTCGACGACCCCGCCCGGGACGAACCGGGACGCTCGGTCTTGTGCGCTGGGCAGGTGAGCGGAAAAGAAACACTCTGAAGGAGACTGTTGATACTTTAGGGTGTGACCCTTCGAGCCATCTCGATGTCATTCTCGCGCAGGCAGGAATCCATGGCTTTTTCATGAAGGGCGGGGTGCGGCAGGGCGGCCGCGTCCCGGTTCGCCCCGGGCGGGGACCGTCGAAACTCCTTCGCGGGCCTCGTACGGCTCAAGCGTTGCGTGGTGATGCGGAAGTCCGCGATAACGCACTGGGCAACGCCTGAGCCAACGATGCCTGGCTCAGTCAGACAGTCGACGACCCCGCCCGGGACGAACCGGGACGCTCGGTCTTGTGCGCTGGGCAGGTGAGCGGAAAAGAAACACTCTGAAGGAGACTGTTGATACTTTAGGGTGTGACCCTTCGAGCCATCTCGATGTCATTCCCGCGCAGGCGGGAATCCATGGCTTTTTCATGAGGGACGGGGTGCGGCAGGACGGCCGCGTCCCGGTTCGCCCCGGGCGGGGACCGGAATGTCCGGGCCTCAGTTCTCCAGCGCCGCACAGGCCTCGAGCACCGCGATGTCGGGGATGCAGATGACGCCGCGACCCTTGAGCTGGATGACGCCATCCTTGGCCAGGGCGTTGAGCAGTGAAGACACTGTCTGGCGGGAGGAGCCGATGATGGTCGCCATCTGCTCCGTGTTCAGACCCAGGGAGACCATACCTCCATCCTCGCATTGGCCGCAGTGGCGGCACTCCCGGCAGCGCGGCAGACGCCTCGCCTCGTAGACCAGAAATTCGATGAGCCGGTTGCGAACGTCCTTGAAGGCCAAGGTGTCGATGACGGAGATGGCATGGGACAGAAGATCGCCCAGGACGTGGATCATGGCGGAGTTGAAGCTCGGCATGGAGCCGAGATAGCGCCGGACCTCGGACACGCTGGCAATGAGGATCTCCAGATCGTCCAGGGCCTGCACATAGGCCCGGGTGTGGGTCGCGTAGACATCCCCGGCGTCGAGCATGGCCATGGTGAATTCCTTGTCGCGGTAGGCAAGGTACACCCGGGCCCGCCCGGAGGTCACGATGAAGATCTGGTCTCCGGCCCTGGGCTCGAAAACCAGGGCCCCCCGTGCAAACTTCCGGGAGCTGAAGAGCTTGCGAACGGGAGCCATCTCCGGGCGATGGAGGTCTTGCAGCAGCGTGATTTCGGTCAGGCGCATGGGCGGCTCCGGCTTTTGATCCATGATAAAGGGGAATCCAGGCGAAGGATGCGGCCTGGATGCTCCTCGCTTGTCAAGGATTCATGCTGGTTTGCGGTTCATGTGTCCAGCGCCTTGGGCCTGGGCCCGGATGTGCCGTTCAGGTATCTTGAGTCATTGCGGCGAGCAGCCGGGCGCACACTGCATCGACAAGGGACCCGTCGGCCAGATTCAGGACGCTGGCCTGGGTCAGTTGCCTGTCGACCAGGCTCGGCAGGATCGGCAGATGCACCACATTTTCTGGCAGCCCCGCCATGGCGGGCAACTCGGGTTCACCGATACCGCGATTGACCGCCAGCACCTGCCGCGCAAGGCCCAGGTCCCCGGCCAGCGCTCCAACCCTGGCCGCCGTTTCGAGGGACCGTCGACTCGGTTCGCTCACCACCACCAGAGCATTGACCCCGGCCACGGTGCCACGCCCCAGATGTTCCACACCGGCCTCCAGGTCCACCAGCACGAAGTTTTCCTCCTGCAGCACCAGATGGGCCAGCACGGATTTCAGCAGAGCGTTGGCCGCACAGGCGCAGCCGTCCCCGGCGCCGGTGATGGAGCCCATGGTCAAAAGGCGCTTGCGGCCCGGACGCGGCCCGCCGACATTGTGCACCGGCAGATCCACGCTCAGCTCCTCGGGCAGATCGGAAACGTCGGGGTTGAGGCTCAGGTAGCCGCTCCCGATGCGTTCGCGGATCAGATCCTCGCGTGCGTATAGGGGCACGGGCAGGTCTTCGGCCTCAAGTCCGCAGGCCTGACCCAGGCTGAGCGCTGTGTCCGCGTCCACCAGCAGCACGTCGTGCCCCTGCCTCGCCAGATAATCCCCCAGCCAGGCGCAGAGCGTGGTCTTGCCCACGCCGCCCTTGCCCGCGAATGCGATTTTCATGCGATTCTCCTTGAGGATGGGGGAGCAAGAGCTCCCCCGTTTGCGTGCGTTTGAGACAGTTGCTGCCGTGCTAGGCCGACCAGCCAAGCGCCAGGCGCTTGGCCTTGATGCGTTCGTCGATCAGCTCCGCGGCCTGCAGGGGGCCGGATTCCACGGCGAAGCACGCGCCGAAGACGTCGTCGAGCCCCTTCAGGGCCAGGGACGTGATCATGGAGCTGCCCAGGATGTGCGGGGGCAGACCCAGATGGGTGTAGACGCCGCTGGCCACGGCGTAGAGGCCGATGGCCGCCGCCTTCTCGGAGTACCATTCGGGCGCGCTGGCCGCCACGGGCAGGTCGCTGATGTCCAGGCCTGCGTAGTTGGCCAGCACCGCGCAGAGATGCAGGATGCGGGAGTTGTCCACGCAGCTGCCGACGTGCAGCACCGGCGGGATGCCCAGCGCCCGGCAGACTTCCGCCAAGCCCGCCCCGGCCTGCGAGGCCGCTTCGGGCTCCAGGAACCCGGCCTTGCCCATGGCTACCGTGGCGCAGCCCGTGGCCAGTACGAGGATATCGCGCTTCATGAGTTCCCGGGCCAGGTTCACGTGCACATGGTCGTGCTTGAGCTTGGGGTTGTTGCAGCCCACGATGCCGACCACGCCGCGCACCTTCCCGGCCTGCAAGGCCTGGATCAGCGGCTCGGGAGTGCCGCCCAGGGCGCCCAGGATGGCCTCGTTGGAGAAGCCCGAGGTGATGGACATGGGCTTCGACGGAATCTCGACCTTGGCCGGATCGCGCCGGGTGAAGGCCTCCACGGCCATGAGCACGGCCTCGCGCGCCTTTTCGCGGGCGTTGTTGTAGTGGAATTCCATGTGGATGCCGCCGGGGAACTTGGCCTTGTCCGAGGTGGAGACGAATTTGGTGTGGTAGCAGCCGGCCACGTTGACCAGGCTCGGCATGATGCACTGGTAGTCCACGATGACCATCTCCACCGCGCCGGTGACGATGGCCAGCTCGGTCATGAGGTGGTTGCCGGCCATGGGCACGCCCTGGCGCATGAGCAGTTCGTTGCCCGTGCAGCACAGGCCCGCGATGTTGATGCCGGCCGCGCCAGCCTCTTTGGCCTTGGCCAGGATTTCGGGCTCGCGCGCCGCGGCCAGGATCATCTCCGAGACGATGGGGCTGTGGCCGTGGACCAGGATGTTGACCTGATCCTCCTTGAGGACGCCCAGGTTGACCATGGATTTGACGGGCTTGGGCGTGCCGAAGATGATGTCCGAGACCTCGGTGGCGATCATGGACCCGCCCCAGCCGTCGGCCAGGGCCGTGCGGCTGGCATGCAGGCAGATGGAGACCGGGTCGCAGTCCACGCCCATGTGCGTGCGGTGCAGCATCTCCACGCATTCACGGTCGATGCCGCGTGGCGAACATCCGGTACGCGCCCAGATGTCCCTGCGTTTCTGCGGGGCGCGGCCGCTGAAGGCCACGTTATTGGAGCGGCAGCCGTAGTCCTCGAAGAAGAGGTCGGCCAGGGCCTTGGCCCGTTCGCGCACCGAGAGCCCTTCCACCTCGATGCCCAGTTCCGTACAGATGCGTTCGAGCTTGGCCTCGTCGCGGATGCCGTAGTCCGTGGTCTTGCCGTCACCGATGGCGGCCAGCGTCTCCAGCAGGTCGCGCCCGTGGTCTGAGTGCGCTGCCGCCCCGGCGGCCACGAAACGGCCGAAGTTGCGGGCCACGGTCAGATCGCCGTCGGCGCCGCACACGCCGTATTTCTTCTTGGGGCCACCGCCCGGGTTGATGCGGCAGGGGCCCATGACGCATTTGCTGCAGGTCAGGCCCTGTTCGCAGAAGGTGCAGTGCGGCGTCTGGTCTTTCAGCCGGTCCCAGATGAGGTTCACCCCCTCGCGTCCGGCCTTGGCGATCATTTTCTGAGCGTCTTCCCAGGGGCTCAAATCCTGGATTTCCCTTTCCTTGGCCATGCTTGTCCTCCTTGTGGTTTCGCGGCCTTCGCCGGACTTTGGGTGATGGAATCGGTCATGCCATCCTTTGGCGATTCACTTGGGGCATGCTAGACCATTGCACGATTTTCTGTCTGTCGCCTAGCTGACAGCGGGGGGATATTTTCGGATTTCCCGTCCTTGGCTTTGAGAGTCAAATTCATTACGCTCCCCGGCCATGACAACCCCAGAACCCTCCTTGCATCATTGTCCGGAACATTTTGTGGATACGCCCATTCCGGCCCCGCGCGCCAGGACCCGCAGCCTGTTCGTGGGCGACGTGGGCATCGGCGGCGACAATCCCGTACGGGTGCAGTCCATGACCAACACGGACACCCGGGACGTGGACACGACCCTGGCCCAGATTTCGGCCCTGGCCTCGGCCGGGTGCGAGATCGTGCGTTTGGCCGTTCTGGATCTTGAAGCATCCATGGCGCTGAAAAAAATCTGCGCCGCCACGCCCGTGCCGCTCATCGCGGACATCCACTTCGACTCCCGCCTGGCCGTGCAGGCCGTGGAGGCGGGGGTGCGGGGCCTGCGCATCAATCCCGGCAATATCGGCGGCGCGGACAAGGTCGATCGCGTGGTGGACGCGGCCCGCGCGGCCGGAGTGCCCATCCGCATCGGCGTGAACAGCGGCTCCGTGGACAAGGATCTGCTGCGTAAATACGGTGGGCCCACTCCGGCAGCCATGGTCGAGAGTGCCCTTGAGCATGTGCGCCTGCTCGAAGAGAGAGGATTCGACGCTATCAAAATTTCACTCAAATCATCAAGTGTGCTGGGCACGGTGGCTGCATATCGTCTCATGGCCAAAACCGTGGACTATCCGCTGCACATCGGCGTGACCGAGGCCGGGACGGCCATGCGCGGGGCGGTCAAGTCGTCGGTGGGTCTTGGGATTCTGCTGGCCGAGGGCATCGGCGACACGCTTCGGGTGTCGCTCACCGCCGATCCTGTGGAAGAGATGCTGGTGGCCTGGGAGATCCTGCGCGCCCTGGGCCTGCGGGCCAGGGGCCCGGAGATCGTGTCCTGCCCGACCTGCGGCCGCACCGAGATCGGGCTCATGGAGTTGGCCGCCGCCGTCGAGGACCGTCTGCGCGGAGTGGAGGAGGTCTTTACCGTTGCGGTCATGGGCTGCGTGGTCAACGGCCCCGGCGAGGCCCGCGAGGCCGACATCGGCGTGGCCGGAGGGCGGGACTCGGGCCTTATCTTCCGCAAGGGCGAGGTCGTGCGCAAGGTGAAGGGCAGGGCGGAACTGCTGCCCGCCTTCATGGAGGAACTGGAGAAATTTCTGGATGAGCGGCGGGCCGGAGCATGAACCCGTGCCCGCTTATGCCGACTGGCGCAACTGCCTGCTTTTCGGAGGTGAGATATGCCTGGTAAGGATTTTCAGGACCGTGCCATCGGGGCTGTCATGGGGGCCTTCATCGGGGACGCCCTGGCCCTTGGCCCGCACTGGTACTACAATCTGGACGAGCTGCGGCGCGACTACGGCGACTGGATCGAAGGCTACACCGCCCCCATGCCCGGCCGCTATCACGACGGCTTGCGGCCTGGTGAGCAGTCCCAGGCGGGGTTCATCCTCGAACTGACCCTGGCGTCCCTGGTGGAGCGCGGCGGCTACGATGCCGAGGATTTCTGCCAGCGTATGGACAATGAGCTCTTTTCCCTGCTCGACGGCACGCCCGTGAGCGGCCCGGGAGGCTACACCAGCCAGTCCATCCGCGAGGCCTGGCGGCGGCGGGTCAGACAGAAGCTGCCGTGGGGGCAGACCGCGGGGCAGGCCGACACCACCGAGGCCATCGAACGCATCCTGGCCATCGCCGTGCGCTACGCCCAGGGTCCTGCGCAGCTCGCCACGGCCGTGGCCGGCAACGCAGCCCTGACCCAGGCCGACGACCTGGTCCTGTCCCTGACCGTGGCCTACGGCGCAGTGCTCGGGCAGCTGGTGCAGGGGCATGCCCTGGACGCGAACATTTCGGACCGGCTCATGCATCTGGTCAAGAGCGGGGCGCTGCCGTTCCACGCCGTGACCCGCGAGAACCTCCAGCCGCCACGGCCCGGCGATCCCGACCCGCCGCGTGCTGGGCGTTTCGCCTCGCCGGACGCGCTCCTGTCCCCGGCCTACATGGCCACCGTGGCCGAGGACCCGGACGTGCGCATCGAACCGGCCTGGAAGGTGTCCCTGGTCTATGGCATGCCCTGCGCCATCTACCATCAGCTGCCGGCGGCGTACTATCTGGCGGCGCGCTTCCGTGACGACTTCGAATCCGCCGTGCTGCACGCCGTGAACGGCGGCGGGCAGAATCAGGCCCGCGCCATCCTGACGGGCGCCCTGGTCGGAGCCCAGACCGGATTTTCCGGCATTCCGTGGCGCTTCACCGACGGCCTCGTGCGCGGCACCGGTTTGCTGGAGCTTGCGGAGAGGCTGGCGGAGCAGGCGGAAGAAGAGGGGCATGCCTAAGAACTGAACCGGCCGGACGAAAGTTGTCAGGCGGGCGCTTTTGCAGTTTTCGTGAGCAGCTTCACTTTTGCGACGGGCTGTCGCAAACGTGAACGAGAAATATATTTTTCAACATATTAATAAGTTATATCCATAGCGAGGAGACATCCCCCATGCTGTTCAGCAAATTCTACGTTCCCACCCTGAAGGAAACCCCGGCCGAGGCCGAGGTCATCAGCCACAAGCTTCTGCTGCGCGCGGGCATGATCCGCAAGCTGACCAGCGGCATCTACACCTACATGCCGCTGGGCCTTCGCGCCATCAACAAGGTCGCAAACATCGTGCGCGAGGAGATGAACCGGGCCGGGGCCCAGGAGATCTCCATGCCCATGGTGCAGCCGGCCGACCTGTGGCAGGAGAGCGGGCGCTGGGATTTCTACGGCAAGGAGCTCCTGCGCCTGAAAGACCGTAACGGCCGCGACTACTGCCTCGGACCCACGCACGAGGAGGTCATCACCGACCTGGTCCGCGGCGAGGTCCGCTCCTACCGGCAGCTGCCCATCAACCTGTACCAGATCCAGACCAAGTTTCGCGACGAGATCCGTCCGCGCTTCGGCCTCATGCGCGGCCGCGAGTTCATCATGAAGGACGCCTACTCCTTCGACAAGGACGACGAGGGCGTGAACGCGAGCTACCAGGCCATGTACGACGCCTACGAGCGCATCTTCACCCGCCTGGGCCTGGAGTTCCGCGCCGTCAGCGCCGACTCGGGGGCCATCGGCGGCAGTTTTTCCCATGAGTTCATGGTCCTGGCCGACACGGGCGAGGACACCCTGGCCGTGTGCACGTCCTGTTCCTACGCCGCCAACCTCGAGAAGGCCGAAACGAAGCCCCAGCCCATGTGCACGCAGACCTGCGCCGCACATGAGCAGGTGGCCACTCCGGGCAAGCACACGGTGGAAGACGTGGCCGGATTCCTGGCCGTGGCCACGACCCAGGTCATGAAGACCCTGCTCTTCGACGTGGACGGTAAATCCGTGGCCGTGCTGCTGCGCGGCGACCGCGAGGTCAACGACGTGAAGCTGAAAAACCTTCTCGGCGCGACCAGCGTCGAGCTGGCCACCCCGGAACAGGTCGTGGCCTGGACCGGCGCACCCGTGGGTTTTGCCGGACCTGTGGGACTGAAAGTCGACGCCATTTACGCGGATCACGAGATCGCGGCGGGCACGGATTTTGTCTGCGGGGCCAACGCCGCCGACGCGCACCTGATCCATGTCGACCCGCGCCGCGACATCACCCTGTCCACGGACGCCGCGCCACTGGGTTACGCGGACCTGCGCTCCATCACCCTGGACGACCCCTGCCCGGCCTGCGGCGGTCCCCTGACCATGCCCAAGGGCATCGAGGTCGGCCATGTCTTCAAGCTCGGCACCAAGTATTCCAAGTCCATGAACGCCACCTTCCTGGACGAGAACGGCAAGGAGCAGGTCCTCATCATGGGCTGCTACGGCATCGGCGTGAGCCGCGTGGTGGCCGCCAGCATCGAGCAGAACAACGACGCGAACGGCATGATCTTCCCGCCGTCCATCGCCCCCTTCGAGGTCAACGTCCTGGCCATGTCCACCAAGGACGAGAAAGTCATGACCATGGGCCGCGAAATCCACGACTGGCTGGAGGGCCAGGGCATCGACACCCTGTTCGACGACCGCGATGAACGCCCGGGCGTGAAGTTCAACGAGGCCGACCTGCTGGGCTCCCCCATGCAGATCGTCATCGGCGGCAAGGGCCTGGAGCGGGGCGTGCTCGAGGCCAAGAACCGCAAGACCGGCGAGAAGAGGGAACTGCCCGTGGCGGACTGGAGGAATGCGGTTCTTGAGTGGCGCAAGGAAGTGATGAAGGAGTGGGGACTGGCATAACCTGCCGCCGCAGCAAGCCGGACTGATGCGACACTGTCGCGCCGGTCCGGCCCAACGGATATCATCCAACATGCACATATTCTCCGTCCTCACCCTCACCCAAGCCGTCAGGGATGTCCTTGAGGGCAAATACATCCTCACAATCACCGGTGAGACCTTCCAGTTACCCGGTAAGCGGAGAGCAGGGATCGTAGCATGAAAAAGCTTGTACTGCCGGAGACGACTGATTCAACCAGTCTCGTGAATACGCTCCGGGACTTGATCCGTCAGTCGCGGCAGCAGGTGCTGCGCAGCGTTGATACCATACAGGTGCAAACGTATTGGCAGATCGGCAGGCATATCGTTGAGTTCGAACAGGGCGGGCAGGCTCGAGCTGATTATGGTAAGCGGTTGTTATCCAATTTGGCGGACGCGCTGACCCAGGAATTCGGCAAAGGGTTTGATGAGCGTAACTTGCGGAATATGCGGGCTTTTTTTCAGTGCTTTCCAAATTGGAACGCGGTGCGTTCCGAATTGAGCTGGACGCATTATCGCCTGCTGCTGCGGGTGGATTCAGCGGAGGCCCGCAACTGGTATATGGACGAAACGGCGGGGCAGAATTGGAGCACGCGGGTTTTAGAGCGGCAGATAGGCACCCTGTTTTACGAACGCCTGTTGTCCAGCAAGGATAAGCAGAGGTTGCTCGAAGATTCCCGAGAGCAGATGCGGTCGGAGATCGGTTCGCCACGTGACTTTGTACGCGATCCGGTCATGTTGGAATTTCTGGGCGTTCGTGATTTGGCAGGGTTGCTGGAGTCTGATTTGGAGCAGGCGCTCATGAACAAGCTCCAGCAATTTCTGCTGGAGCTTGGCAAGGGCTTTGCCTTTGTCGCACGCCAACAGCGCGTCAGCACTGAAACGCAGGATTTTTATATTGACCTCGTGTTCTATAATTATGTGCTCAAGTGTTTTGTGCTGATCGATCTGAAGACAGGTCATCTTTCGCATCAGGACATCGGTCAGATGGACATGTATGTGCGTCTGTATGACGATTTGCGACGCGGGGAGGGCGACAACCCGACTGTTGGGATATTGCTGTGCGGCAGCAGGGATCACTCGGTTGTCAGGTATTCAGTATTGCATGAAAGCGAACATCTATTCGCCAGTAAATACAGGTTGGTGCTGCCGAGCGAAGAGGAACTGCGCCGGGAACTGGACCGAGAAACTCAGGCCGCGCAGGCGCGGCAAAGCGAATAAAAGAAGCCGTCCATGCACATATTCTCCGTCCGCACCCTCACCCAAGCCGTCAAGGATGTCCTTGAGGGCGAGTTCCCTTTTGTCTGGGTGCGTGGGCAGGTTTCGAACCTTTCCAGGCCTCCGTCCGGGCATGTGTATTTTTCCTTGAAGGACGATGACGCCACCTTGAGCGTGGTCTGGTTCAAGGGGGCTCAGCCCAAGGGCGCCGCTGATGGTGGCGAGCGGGTCAATCCTGTCACCGGAGAGGTTGAGAGCGGGGAGCCCTTTCAGCTTGGCGATGGGCAGGAAGTGCTCGTGGCCGGGCGCATGAACGTCTATCCGCCGCGCGGGGCCTATCAGCTGGTGGCGGAGCTTGTGCAGGGACAGGGGCTGGGCGAGCTGGCCGTGGCCTTCGAGGCCATGAAGGCCAAGCTGGCAGCCAAGGGGTATTTCGATCCGGACCGCAAGATGAGCCCGCCGCGCAACCCGCGTCGGGTCGCCGTGGTCACGGCTCCCCAGGGCGCGGCCTTGCAGGATTTTTTGCGTATAGCCGGTGAGCGGGGGTACGGCGCCACCATTCGGGTGTATCCTAGCCTGGTGCAGGGCGAGAGCGCTTCGGCCCAGATTTCCGCGGCCCTGGACCGCGCCGACCGCGACGGCTGGGCCGAGGTCATCGTGCTCATTCGCGGCGGCGGCTCTCTTGAGGATCTTTGGGCCTTCAACACCGAACCCGTGGCCGAGGCCATCTTCCGCTCGCGCCTGCCCGTGGTCTGCGGGGTCGGGCATGAGGTGGATACGACCATCGCGGACATGGTGGCGGATCAGCGCGCGGCTACGCCCTCTCACGCGGCGCAGCTTTTGTGGACGGAGCGCGGCGTACTGCTTCAGCAGGCCGACGAGATTTTTCTGGCCTTGACCCGTGGCATGGGCCGTTTGCTGGACGTGCGCGAGCGGAACCTGCAACAGCAGACGCAGGGGCTGAACTGGCATTCTCCGGCCAGGCGCATCGAGCGCTGGGGCTTTGAACTGGAAAGGCTTCAGGACCGCCTGCGCCAGGCCGCCCGGACACAGCTCGAAAGTCGCGCCACGACCCTGGCGCGTCTGGAGGATCGCTTGCATCGTTCTTTTGGTCCGGCCGCGATGCTGTCCCTGCGTTCCGATCTGGATCGCGCCGACGCGGCCCTGGAGCAGGCCGGAGCACGTTTTGTGCGCATCCGCCTGGAGGCCCTGCGCGGGTTTGAGGGCCGTCTTGCCGCTCTTGACCCGGCTGCTCCACTGGCGCGAGGCTACGCTCTGGTTCGGGGATCGGTCGGTTTTGTGCGTTCGCGGGAGGATGTGCGGGCGGGGGATCAAATCCGCGTACAGGTCGCGGACGGGGAATTTTCAGCGGAGGTGCTGCCATGATGTTGCGACGCGTTCTTTTTTTCATGCTTGCGTTCTTGACGTTTCCGGTCGTGCAGGGCGCTGCCCTGCATGCCGCGCAGCTTCGTCTGGAATGCCCCGAGGTCATCGGCATTGGCTTGCCGTTCGTGGTCAGGGTCGAATCCGACGCGCCTCTGGACAGGCTCCGCGTGGAGTGGGCCGGGAAGACGCTGCAAGTACCGGGGGCCGGGAAGTCGAGCGTGGAATTCCTGCTCGGCACGGATGTCCTGAAGTCCAAACCCGGCACCGAGACTCTGCGCATTCTCAAGCTGGGCCACGATCCTCTGGCCGTACAGACTTCGATTCTGATCGAGGATCGTGAATTTCCCGAGCAGCGCCTGACCGTGCCGACGGAAATGGCCAGCCCTCCGGCGGCGGTACAGGAGCGCATCGCGCGGGAAAACGCCGAGGTGCGCGCGGTGCTGGGCACGGTTTCGCCGGACAACCATCTGGTCCTGCCGTTCATGCGCCCGGTTCCGGGCGAAGTCAGCAGCGCCTACGGCCTGAAGCGATTCTTCAACGATCTGGAACGCAATCCCCACCGTGGACTCGATCTGCGGGCCGCGCTGGGAGACCCCGTGCGGGCCGCCGCGCCCGGGCGGATCGTGCTGGCCGCGGATCATTATTATGGCGGCCGTTCTGTTTTTCTTGATCACGGTCTGGGCGTGTTCACGGTCTACATGCATCTGGACGAGTTCAAGGTCAGGCAGGGCGACATGGTCGAGGCCGGAGATGTCGTCGGGCTGGCGGGTCAGACCGGCCGGGTCACCGGTCCGCATCTGCACCTGGGGCTTTATGTGCTCGATCTGGCAATGGACCCGGCAGCTCTTTTTTTCGCAAATTCTGTCCAATAATAAGGCAAGACATGGCTAAGACACAGCAATCTTTCGAAAAGCGGCTGGAGCGGGTCAAGGAGATCACGGCGATGCTTGAAGGCGGAGACCTGCCTCTTGAGCAGGGGGTGAAGCTCTTTCAGGAAGGCGTGCGTCTCTCCAGGGAGTGCGGCGCGGAACTTGAGCAGGCCCGCATCATCGTGGAGAGCGCCGGTCAGGAGCCCCCGGCGGAGTCCGGTGTTCCGGGAGACGAGGCATGAATCCGCGAGAAATGAAGGTCGAACTGGGGGCCCTGGGCGCCTTGGTGGAATCCCGCCTGGCCACGATTTTCAGCGACGGTCTGACTCCCGAGCGACTGGCCGCCTCCATGGACTACTCGCTCATGGCCGGGGGCAAACGGCTGCGTCCGGTGCTCTGTCTGGCCTGGGCGGAACTGGCCGGGGGCCGCGCGGACAAGGTGCTTGATTTCGCCTGCGCCATCGAGTGCATCCACACCTATTCCCTCATTCATGACGACCTGCCGGCCATGGACGACGATGACCTGCGTCGGGGCAAGCCCTCCAACCACAAGCAGTTCGACGAAGCCACGGCCATCCTGGCCGGAGACGGCCTGCTGACCGAGGCCTTCACCCTGGCCTCGTCGCTTGAGCTGCAACCGGACAGGATTCTCAAGGCCATTTTTCACCTCTCGACTGCTGCCGGTCCGCGTGGCATGGTCGGCGGCCAGGTTTTGGACATGGGCCTGACCGGCAAATCTGCAAGCCTGCCGCAATTGCGCGAGATGCATGCCAAGAAGACCGGGGCGCTGATCGAGACTTCCTGTGTCACGGGCTGCATTCTCGGCGGCGGAGGCGATTCCGATCAGGCCTTGGCCTCGGAATACGGCCGGGCCATCGGGCTGGCTTTTCAGGTTACGGACGACATTCTGGACGTGATCGGGGACGAGGCTGCCCTCGGCAAGCCCGTGGGCAGCGATGAGGCCCAGGGCAAGTCGACCTATCCGGCCCTGCTCGGCATCGACCAGAGCCGGGTTCTGGCCAGGCAGAGCGTGGATCAGGCCTTGGCCGCGCTGTCCGGGTTTTCACACCCCCGCGCCGATTTTCTGCGGGCCGTCGGCCTCTATATTTTGGATCGAACGCATTAGGAGCATAAATGACTGAGCAAATCCTGCAGGAACTTTTTCCCACTCTGGCCGCCATCAAGAGTCCCGGCGATGTGCAGACCCTGGATGAAAAGGAACTGACCAGGCTTGGCGAAGAGATTCGCCGCATGATCATTCAGACTGTGTCCGCCACGGGTGGGCATCTGGCCCCGTCCCTTGGCGTGGTGGAACTGACCATGGCGCTTTTGCGCGTCTTCAACCCCGCCCGCGATCGCATCGTCTGGGACGTGGGGCATCAGGCCTATGCCTACAAACTCCTGA
The DNA here is from genome assembly GCF_014873765.1 of Desulfomicrobium macestii. NCBI lineage: Bacteria > Pseudomonadati > Thermodesulfobacteriota > Desulfovibrionia > Desulfovibrionales > Desulfomicrobiaceae > Desulfomicrobium > Desulfomicrobium macestii. The sequence goes on from NZ_JADBGG010000009.1 coordinate 77,003, forward strand.
CCGGCCGCCTGGATCGTTTCCACACCCTGCGCCAGTTGGACGGCATCAGCGGTTTTCCCCGCACCTGCGAAAGCCCTTACGACCACTTCGGCGTGGGCCACTCCTCGACCTCCATCTCCGCCGCCCTGGGCATGGCCGCGGCCCGCGACCTGGCTCATCAGGACCACAAGGTCGTGGCCGTCATCGGCGACGGCTCCATGACCGCCGGGCTCGCTTACGAAGGCCTCAATCAGGCCGGCGGACTGGGCAAGGATCTGGTGGTGGTGCTGAACGACAACGAGATGTCCATTTCGCGCAATGTCGGGGCGCTGTCGTCATTCCTCAGTCGGAAGCTGTCCAAGCGCTGGGTGCAGCGGTTCAAGAAGGAAGCCGAGAGCATCATGCGCCAGATCCCGAAGATCGGCGACGACATCGCCGAATACGCCCGTCGCAGCGAGGACTCCCTGAAGAGCTTCTTTACGCCGGGCATGCTTTTCGAGGCTTTTCGCTTCACGTATATCGGTCCCTTGCAGGGGCACGACATGCGCATGCTGACCAACGTTTTCCAGCAGACCAGGGAGCTTGAGGGACCGATTCTGGTTCATGTCCTGACCAAGAAGGGCAAGGGCTACGCGCCGGCCGAAACCAACCCGACCTTTTATCACGGCGTGGGCTGTTTCGAGCCCGAGACCGGCGCGGCCCGAAAGTTCGATGCCTGCGCACTGCCGAGCTACACCGAGGTTTTCGGTTCCACGCTGTGCAAGCTGGCCGAGGAGGACGAGCGCGTCGTGGCCATCACCGCCGCCATGCCTGAAGGCACCGGAGTGAGCTGCTTCGCGGATAAATATCCGGAACGCTTTTTCGACGTCGGCATCTGCGAACAGCACGCCGTGACCTTTGCCGCCGGCCTCGCCTCCCAGGGCATGAAGCCTGTGGTCGCCATCTATTCGACCTTCATGCAGCGCTCCTACGATCAGATCGTGCACGACGTCTGTCTGCAGAACCTGAACGTGACCCTCTGCCTGGACCGGGGCGGTCTGGTGGGGGAGGACGGAGCCACCCATCACGGCGTTTACGATCTGTCCTTCTTGCGTCACATCCCCAACCTAGTGGTCATGGCCCCGCGCAATGAACCCGAACTGCAGCACATGCTGGCCACGGCCCTGGCTTTTGACGGCCCCGTGGCCCTGCGTTACCCGCGCGGAGTGGGCGAAGGCGCGCCTCTGGCACAGACGCCGACGATCCTGCCCATCGGACAGGGGGAGCTGCTGCGCGAGGGCACGGACGGAGTCGTCGTGGCGCTCGGCAGCCGCGTCAGCCCCGCGCTGGAAGCGGCGCGCATGCTGTGCGAGGAGACGGGCAAGGACGTGGCCGTGTTCAACGCCCGCTTCGTCAAACCCCTGCCCGCAGAGCAACTTCTGGCCTTGGCCGCATCGCAGCCTTTCATGCTTCTGGTCGAGGAGAACGCCTTGCCCGGAGGATTCGGTTCCGCCGTGCTTGAGCTTTTGGCCGATCACGACGCGCTTTCAAACCTGCGCGTGAGACGCCTTGGCGTTCCCGACCGTTTCGTCGAGCATGGCAGTCAGAAGGAACTGCGGGCCAGACTGGGCATCAATCGGGACGGTATCTTGAAGGCATTGCATGCCCTGGTGCGTTGATTTTCAGCATCCCTTTCCGATTCGGCGCAGCAAGCGCCGGTACACGTCAAAAAGCCCGGTCAGATCGGGCTTTTTGACGTGGTGACGTTCCGGTCTGCGCCCGGGATCACGCCTGTCCTGCTTACTTCTTGATCACCATGACCGAGCATGGGGAATGCGAAACAACCTTGCTTGAGACGCTGCCGATGAGGAACCGTTCAACCGCTCCCGCGCCCTTGTTGCCGATGATTATGAGGTCGATTCCGTTCTTCTCGGCATATTCGACGATGGCGTCGGCCGGAGACGGGCTTTCCTGCACCACGACATTCACCTTGGCGTCGGCGGCCTTGGCCTGATCCTTGATACGCTGCACGGTTTCCTGAACGCCTTGGCGAATCTTTTCCTGAAATTCCCCTGAAATTTCTCCAAGATACAGGTTGTTGAAGGGCGCGGTGGAAATGGTCAGGGTCGTAAGTTCCGCGTTTTCCTTGGCCGCGGTTTCCATTGCCTTCTTGAGCACCAGAGTTGCGTAGGTCGATTGATCGAGAGCCGCCAGGATCTTCATGCTTTCATCCTCCTTTTATACAGGTTTCTTTTGTCCTCCATGCAAGGCAAAATCACATCGTCTGTATCAAGCGAGGAAAAGTGGTGGTATCGCGGATTGAACTGTCGGAAGTTGATCAGGCGATGTTTGGTAAAAACATAACTCTCCGGGCGTCCTTTGGCAACGTTTGAGCAAAAATGAATCGCTTCAGGTCGACTGCTTCGGAAATCAACAGGCAGAGGCGCATCAATGCGGGTGATAAAAAACGTGCAGACCCGTACTTTCCGGGCCCGCACGCTTTTTAGAGGGGCTGGTTGACGGGGTGCTTGATGAAGGTGCCTTCGTGGTATTCCTTGAAGGCAAGGTCGAGTTCGGCCTTGGTGTTCATGACGATGGGACCGCGCCAGGCGATGGGTTCGCCCAAAGGGCGCCCGCTGATCAGCAGGAAACGGATGCCTTCCGGGCCTGCCTTGACGGCCAGCGAGTCCCCGGGTCCGAAGAGGACCAGGTCGCGGTTGGTCACCGCTTGGCCTTCCACCGCGCCCGCGCCTTCGATGACGTAAATGAAGGCGGTGTGGTCGCCGGGCAGAGCGTGGGTGAATCCGATTCCGGCGGGAACGGAGCAATCCAGATACTTTGGCTGGATGACTATGTCGTCCATGGGGCCGTGCACGCCCTCGACGTGGCCAGCGATCACCTTGACCAGCGTGCCGTCGTCAAGGGTGGTCTGGGGGATCTGCGCGGCGGTCAGTCCACGGTAGCGCGGAACCATCATTTTTTCGGCCGCCGGCAGATTGGCCCAGAGTTGAAAGCCGTGCATGGAGCCGTTTGCGTCGCCTTTGGGCATCTCCTGATGGACAATGCCGGAGCCCGCGGTCATCCATTGCACGTCGCCGCTGGAGATCACGCCCGTGTTTCCCATGCTGTCTCCGTGTTCGACATCTCCCTTGATGACATAGGTGATGGTCTCGATGCCCCGGTGCGGATGCCAGGGGAAACCGCGTTTGAAATCCTCGGGCCTGTCGGACCTGAAGTCGTCGAACATGAGGAAGGGGTCGAAATCGGGGGCTTCGTAATAGCCGAAAACCCGTCGCAGCTTGACTCCCGCTCCTTCGGTCACGGGTTCTCCCTTGTAAATGGTTTTGATCGCTCGTCGCATGATCGCTCCCGGTTATGGCGTGTCCGCTTGTAACGCCGGTTCAAGGAAAGAGCGCCTGACATCTACGGCGCTTGCGGTTCGGTTCGCACGGATCGTCATGGCGATCAGTTTCTGCGCGGCCCCGGAACCTGGAATATTTTTAGTTCGGTCTTGTCCGGTTGCTTGGTGACCAGATGTTTGTGCCGGTTCAGGGCCCTCTCGGTCAGCAGCAGCATGATGGCGGGTAAATCGGATTCCTCGTGCAGTCTTTTGAAGCCATCGTCTTCCCGCAATCTTTGGCTGACCTGATAGCCCTGTTTTTCTTCAGGATCGAGCACCACATCACCGGGTTTGATTTCAATCTGATCCCCGACGGCCTTGTTCAGGAAATCAAAGATTGTTCGTTCATAAAATTTCTTCACGTCTTCCGTTGACTCGGCCGCGTCGATCTGGCTGCGAAAATGCGGCTCCACCTCACGCTGCTGCGCTTTGAAAGACAATTGTCGTGTCATGCCGACCTCCGTGAAAAAAAGTGGAAGGACCAGTGAGAAAAACTGCCTGCAACCAGGCTTGCGCAAAGGGATGAGCAAAAGGGCGGTGCGGAAATGTGGCTGCGCGTGGTGATGTAATTGGAATTTGCTGGTTTACGAAACCATAGCGCGGGGGGGAATATTTGGCAATGCCGGGCCCAAATGTGCCGCAAACTCTGAACTTTCGGCGGGTTAGGGGGCCTGATCCGCGAGGGTCGATTCGCGGATCAGGCAGTGTGCAATGATTTCGGGATCGGATGAAAAGCCGGTGTCTGGCACGGGCGTCTTTTATTGCCTCGGATCGCGCGGATTCGGCCACGGGCCGGGGTGGGTCGAACGGACGGGATTTATGTCCAGTCCGCCGCGCCGGGTGAAGCGCGCGCTGACCTCAAGCTCCTGCGCGCCGCAGCGTCGGTGGATGTCGGCATGAATCTTCTCCACGCAGGCTTCGTGAAACCCCTGATGTTCCCGGTACGAGACCAGGTAGCGCAGCAGGCCGTCGTGCAGGATGCGCGGACCGGCATAGGTGATGCGCAGCGTGGCCCAGTCGGGCTGGCCGGTCACCGGGCAGCAGGAGCGGAACAGCCGGGTGAAGAGGGTTTCGCGCGCAGGGTCTGACGCAGTTCCGAGCAGGGCCGCGTCGGGTTCATAGGTGAAGCCCGTGATGTCCAGCCCGTCGATGCATGTCCCTTCGGGCTCGGCCAGCGTGCATTGCGAGAACTCTTCAGCGGCGATGATCCGCACCGTCACATCCGCCCCGGCGGCCCGCGAGAGGTCGCGTGTCATGGTCCGGCGAAGTTCGTCAGCGCTTTCAAGGGCGGTCATGTTGAATGAGTTGCAATAGAGCTTGAGTGATTTCGATTCGATCAGGCAGGGCGAATTCCACGGCACCCGCACTTCGGCCATGGCCACCAGCGGCTTCCCTGACGCGTTCAGCCAGGAGAGCTCGAAGATGTTCCATATGTCCTCGCCATGGCCGAAAGTTTCCGCGCCTTCGATGCCGGCGGCCCCGCGCCCGAGGGAGCGGGGGATGGGGCAGAGCTGGTCCGGGTCGTAGCGCCGGCTGTAATCCACCTGCCTGCCGAGAACCATGCGGCTTGAATGTGGCATTATTGTCTCTTCCTTATTTCAGGTATCGCGTCGGATCGAGGCCCTGGTCGTGACGCAGGGCGAATTTGCGTTCATCGCAGGCGCCGCAGGTCCCGCAGTGCAGTTCCCCGCCCTTGTAACAGGTCCAGGTCCGGGCGAAATCTACGCCCAGGGTTCGTCCCAGGTCGCCGATTTCGCGTTTGTCCATCGATGCAAACGGGAATGCCACACGCACCGCGTCGTCCGTGCCCAGCCTTGCGGCCTCATCGATGGCTGCGTTGAACTCGGGACGGCAGTCGGGATAAATGTGATGATCCCCTGAATGTGACCCGATGAGCACGCGGGAGGCTCCGACGGATTCGGCGTAGCCCACGGCGATGGCGATGAGGATGCCGTTGCGGAACGGGACCACGGTGCTCTTCATCGAGTCCGCGTCGTAGGCGCCTTCCGGAATGGCTTCGCCGGACTGGAGCAGGGACGAGGCGAACAGTTCATTGATGAACGGCAGCCCGACGACCTTGTGCCCCACGTTCCGGCGTGCGCAGATTTCCCGCGCCATGGGCAGTTCGCGCGGATTGTGCTTGGAACCGTAGTCGAAACTCAGCGCCGCGACCCGCGTTCCCATGGAAATTTCATGGGCCAGAAGGACGGCGGAATCCATGCCGCCGGAGAGGACGATCACCGCATCCATCAAACACCTCTTTTGTCGTTGAATGTCAGAACATGCAGGCGCGCAGAGAAATTGAAGCCGTGGCGCACGCACAACTCCCAGACAGGGGGCATGCGCCGCATCTGGTCCTGCCGGACGGCCCCAAGAGGCATGAGCCAGACCTTGCGGGCATCGATGCCATGAGCGGCGATGAAGTCGAGCACAGGGGTGATGTCCTCCTCGACCACGAATTTGAAGGCGTCCGCCCGGGACACGGTATCCGGATCGAGTACAGGCGCGTGGAGCGGTTTGGGCGAACAGACCACGAAACCTCCGTGATCCGCCGGGATGCCCGCCTTGCCGCTGGTTTCGTACTGCACCTGACGGCTGGAATCGCCAAGCGCGCGGACCAGTCGCGCAAGCCCAGTGTCCCACTGCAGAAAGGGTTCACCCCCGGTGATGACCACAAGTGCCCGAGGATGCCGGGCAATTTCGTCTTCGATGTCATCCACGCGCATGCGGCGGCCGCTGCCGAGGGCTTGCGGAGTGTCGCACCACTCGCAGAAGGGCGGCACGCAGCCTGCCAGGCGGACAAAGACGGCAGGGCGGCCCGCAAACGGCCCTTCGCCCTGCAGGGAGACGAATATTTCGCTCACCTCAAGCATGTTCGCCTCCATCCCGGGACCGGGTCGCCCAGGCGGTCTGGGTTTCGTAAACCGTGACCTGCTCAAGCCGGAAACGGTCGGAAACCAGGGCGCAGTCAAGGGTCCTGAAGATATGCTCGGCCATGTTTTCGGCCGTGGCAGGCAGGTCGTGATATTCGGGAAGGTCGCTCAGGTCGGCATGGTCGTAGCGGCTCAGCACCTCCCGCTGGACAATGCCCTTGAGTTCCCCGAAATGCAGGATCATGCCCGTTTCGTCCGGCCGTCCGGCAAGCTGGACCTGTAGCCGGTAAGTGTGGCCGTGGAGGCGGGCGCAGTTGCCGTAGATGCGCAGGTTGTCTGACTCGGAGAGGTCGCGAAGATGCAGCCGGTGGGCCGCATGAAAGGAGAATTCTTTGGTGATAGTGAGCATATGAGCCACCTATGAGCCCGGCAGCTTCGTGCCGGGGGTGAGGGAGAATTTCTAAAGCGGGTTGCCACTTGTCCGCTGCCTTGAAACAGGGCTGCTGAATGAAAATGGACGGCAAGTCAAGGCGTGTTACAGGCCGCGCGATGCCCTTCTCCTGATTCGAAGGCCTGGCGGTTGCGTGGTGGGGCAAAAAAACATAGATGATGGTTATGTCGAATTTTTAGCTACATACGCTCAGTTACGCTTTAGCAAACGGATAAATTATGAGTAATTCAAGATTTCATGGAGTGCTCGCGCTCGTTTTCTGGATCGTTTTCGTTTTGCCGGGAATTGCCGTCGCAAGCGATCATCTGTTGCCGCCATTGGAAGCGCAGAAATTGATTGAGGAAAATAAGGATAATCCGAAATTCGTAATTATTGATTTACGGTCGAAAAATGAATTCGATGACGGCCATATCGAAGGTGCAAAGTCGATTCATTATTATGCCACAAATTTTAAGAGAATCATCTCTCAATTGGACAGAGAATCTAAGATTCTTCTTTATTGCCAGAAAGGCAGGCAAGCTCCTCTTGCTTTGAGGGCTTTGGATAAGCTGAGGTTTACAGACATGTATATTCTGGATGGCGGATTTGATGAATGGATCAATGCCGGGCTGCCAATAGAGTATTCTTCATTTTAAATGGTTTTTTTTGAATATACGTCAGGATGTTTTTTACAAAAAGTCGTCATTGCCTTGAAGAAGGGGATGACGACTTTTTTTCTGGAAGAAGAACATGAAAGATGGATTGTTGCGTGCGGTACGCGGTCCGGGGTCGTCATGGCCTTGAGGCCCGCCGGAACTCCTTCGCTGGCCTCGTAGAGTTGAACCGTTGCGTGCAGGGCGGAAAATTGCGGCGGTACGTCCGGCAACGGTTCAACAAACGATGCCTGGCTCAGTCAGACAGCCGACGCGCCTCAAGACCATGACGCCCCCGGACCTTGAGATGCTGACGGGAAATGGTGTTGATGCGGTTGATTGGTAGAGGATTTTTTTAACTGGCTTGCGGAAGCATGGGGGGGGGCGGTACGCGGTCCGGGGTCGTCATGGCCTTGAGGCCCGCCGGAACTCCTTCGCTGGCCTCGTAGAGTTGAACCGTTGCTTGCAGGATGAAAAATTGCGGCGGCACGTCCGGCAACGATTCAACAAACGATGCCTGGCTCAGTCAGACAGCCGACGCGCCCCAAGACGATGACGCCCCGGACCTTGAGGTGGTGGCGGGAAATGGTGTTGATGCGGTCATGTTCAGCATGAATCCAGAGAATTGAGTGTAGATCAGACCTCACTTGAAAACACGTTTTTTTCAAGTGAGGTCTTTTTTGCTGGAAAGGCTGCGATGTCAAATTGCATCGTGTCTGGGCGTGGTCTCAAACGGGGATTAGTCCACAAGGGGGAATGGAAGATCCGGCACGGCCCATTGCTTGGGAGTGTTGGTGAACGGGCAGGTGAAGGCCAGGCTTCTGGCTACGAGTTGCAATCCTTCCACCAGCTTGTTGCCACGGCCGTAGCGGGGATCGCCCATGACGGGGTGTCCCAGGCCGTGCAGATGGCGGCGAATCTGATGTTTGCGTCCTGTGTCGATGCGGGCGAGCAGGAGGGTCATGTCGGAGGCGGGGTCGCTCTGGATGACGTGAAAGCGTGACCGGGCCTCTTTGCCGTCCAGGGGTTCGTTGACCTCAAGGTCCGTCCAATCCGGAATGCCGCGCACGATGGCCGCGTATTCCTTGACTACCGTGCCCTGACGAAAGAGCTCCCCGAGCTTCGCGGCGGCCTTGCCGTCATGGGCCAGGAGCATGATCCCCCGGGCTTCGCGGTCCAGGCGATGAACCGGGTGCAGCTCGTTTCTGGACCCAAGGCTGGCCTGGGCCAGACGGGGCAGGGTGCAGTGGTCCGCGAAGCGGGTGCCCTGGGACAGGACGGCCGCCGGTTTGTTCCAGATCGAATAGTGTTTGGCCTTGGCGATGAGTTCCGGCTGGGCCGGGACCAGGGCCAGGAGCGCTGGATCGTAGTTGATCTCCAGGCGTTCGCCGGGTTTCACTTCAGTGGACGCGCGGCGCAGTCGCGTGGTCGAGCGCCCCGGGCGGGACCACCACACGCCGCCTTTGGCCATGCAATCCTTGATGCGGGCCTTGGGCAGTCCGGTCAGGCCGGCCAGCGTGTCGCAGGCGGAGGCTGTCTCTTCCACGGTGAAGGTGCGGGAAAATGTGTCGGCGTGCATCAATATGTTTTTCCCTTCGGCAGATAGGGTATGTAGTCCTCGCGCACGGGGGAGAAGACTTCGATGGCCAGGCAGGTTTCGTGGATGACCGCGCCGTGCTCGACTCCCGGGGCGATGCACCAGCTGTCGCCCGGACCGAAGTGGTGCTCCTCTCCGTCGATGGTCATGGTCATGTGCCCCGAAACCAGATAGCCGGTCTGTTCGTGCATGTGCGAGTGGATGGGGAGGTATGAGTGTTCCTTGAGTTCAAAACGGGCCATGAGGGTCTTGTCTCCATGGACCAGGGTGCTGACACTGATGCCCGGGATGAGCTCATGCCAGACGGCGTATTCATTTTTGGTGATCATGCGGATGCTCCTTTGGTGATCGTGACGCATTTGTGTATCCGATCGATTATGGCTTGACAAACGTTCAGTGCACGGGCAGTCATTTTCTCCATGAATACCAAGGCCAGCAGCGTTTCCCTTCTTTGGTGGCGGCATGAAATACATGCCGTGGGATGCGTCTTGGCCTGAAATCCGTCAAAGGATAAGCAAAATACCAACCGCGGCAGTGCAGACTGACCGCGGTTTTTTTTTATTCGAACCCCAAGGAGACTCCTCATGACCATGCCCACAGCCGACGGTTTTTTTGGCACCTACGGCGGACAGTTCGTTCCCGAACCGATCAAGGACATCCTCAATGAACTGGCCGAGGCTTTTGAACGCTATCGCAACGACCCGGATTTCATCAAGGAATACGAGTACTACCAGAAGCAGTTCACCGGCCGTCCCAATCCGCTCTATTTTTGCGCTAACCTTACCGAGCGCTGCGGCGGCGCGAAGATCTATCTCAAGCGTGAGGACCTGAATCATCTGGGTGCGCACAAGGTCAACAACACCATTGGCCAGATTCTGCTCGCCAAGCGCATGGGCAAGAAGAAGATCATCGCCGAAACCGGCGCGGGTCAGCACGGTGTGGCCACCGCGGCAACGGCGGCTCTCATGGGCATGGAGTGCACCATCCACATGGGCGCGGTGGATGTGGAGCGTCAGAAGCTCAACGTTTTTCGCATGCAGATGATGGGAGCCAAGGTCGTTCCCGCCGAGAGCGGTCAGAAGACCCTGAAGGAAGCCGTGGACGAGGCGCTCATGGCCTGGGTCCAGGATGCCGAAAATACATTCTACCTGCTCGGATCGGCGGTGGGGCCGCATCCGTATCCGGTCATGGTGCGCGAATTCCAGTCCATCGTCGGCCGGGAGGCCAAGGCGCAGATCCTGGAAGCCGAAGGCCGCCTGCCCGATTACTGCATCGCCTGCGTGGGCGGCGGTTCCAACGCCATGGGACTTTTTTCCGAGTTCATTCCCCACGAGGAAGTCAGGCTCGTCGGAGTCGAGCCCGCCGGCAGGGGGCTTGGCTATGGCGAACACGCGGCCACGCTCTGCCTGGGCGAACCCGGGGTCATGCACGGGTTCAATTCCTACATGCTGAAAGATCCGGCCGGGGAGCCCGCGGAAGTCTATTCCATTTCGGCGGGCCTCGATTACCCGAGCGTCGGCCCCGAGCACGCGCATCTCAAGGATCTGGGGCGGGCCGAGTACGTGCACGCCAGCGATCACGAAGCCCTCGACGCCTTCTTCCTGCTTTCGCGTACCGAGGGCATCATCCCGGCCCTGGAATCCTCCCACGCCCTGGCCCATGCCCTGCGCCTCGCCCCTACATTGCCGTCTGATGCGATCATCATCGTCAACCTCTCGGGACGCGGAGACAAGGACGTGGACCAGATCGAACGCATGGTCGAAAGCGGCGAGGTAGTGCCTCCGACACTATAGGCAGGCGGAACGATTTTTCCGCGAGGGAATGAACGTTTATTGGATTTGACCGGATGAATGGCCCGGCCGATTTTTTCGGCCGGGCCATTTCAATTGTGATTCATGATGGGTTGTCGGTTTATTGATAGGATATTTTGTTGCGCCGTTCATGTGCTCTGCATTTGAAAAATATAAAAAAGCATGTAAGAATGCGAAAATGACAAACACCGCCATGACTACTCTTTTCGCCCCGGCAGAGCGCTTGCCCGCCGCGTGTCTCGCAGCCCTCAGAGAACAACTTGTTCAGCTGGATCATGTGAAATGGTTGGAGCGTATGCCCCTCATGATTTTTCTGGCCGATTCGCACAGACAGATCGTGTATGGAAATCCGCCATTTGTTCGTGCCGCCAAGCCGTCCGTGCAAAATGGTCTCGTAGGTTTGCGGCCAGGTGAAGCCCTGGGCTGCATCTTTGCGCAGGAAATGGAGGCGGGTTGCGGTTGCTCGGCGTATTGCCGTCACTGCGGAGCGGTGCAGGCCATTTTGAAAAGCTTGCGAGGTATCGAAGATTGCAGGGAGTGTCACATACTGACGAAGGATTCCTTGGGGCTGCATGCCATCGATGTCCAGATTCTGTCCAGGCCCTTTATCCACGACGATCGTATTTACAGTCTCAACATTGCGGTCGATATCAGTCATGAGCGGCGCCTTGCGGTTTTGAACCGCAATTTTCTGCATAACATGATCAACGCCGCCGGAGGCATGGAAAACATGCTTTCCATGCTCTCCGACAACGAGGATGATGAATTGAACAGGCATGTTCCGCTGCTGCGCCAGAGCGCGCTGACCATGCTGCAGGAGGTGCTTTATCAATATGATGTCGCGGCAGTGGAGAACGGCAAATTGGCTGTGCAGGTTGCCGTGCACGACGTTTTCCGGGTTGTGACGAGGCTGGTCGAGCAGCTGCGTGAGCATCCCGTTTCGCGCGGCAGAAAGCTCCTGGCGGATGGTCCCGAGATCCGTGTTTCCACTGACGCCAAGCTTTTGCGGCACGTACTTTCCAATCTGATCGTGAACGCCCTGGAAGCCTCTCCGTTAGGCTCGGCGGTCCGGGTGAGCTGGGAAGTGGAGCCGTCCGGTTTGCGGCTTGATGTCGACAACACCGGAAGCATGGCTCCGGAAGTGGCCCTGCAGCTTTTCAAGCGCTATGTTTCAACCAAGGGCGAAGATCGCGGTCTTGGTCTGTACATGGCCAAAGTTTTTGCCGAAGACCATCTGGGAGGACGCTTGGCGTACGAACCACTTCCGGGAATCACCCGCTTCAGTCTTTATCTGCCGAACTCCGCGCCTTCTTCGAAGTGATCGACCTTGCCGGGCGGGTCAGTCCACCAGCCCGACCGGCACTCCCACTTCGACCTGCATCAGGGCGTCGCCCAGGTCCAGTTTGTCCAGTTCCTTCTTGAATGCGTCCACATTCTGGGCCAGGGCCGGGAAGGTGCCCCAGTGCATGGGGATGACCTTCTTGCATCTGAGCATCATGGTCGCATAGGCCGCCTGGGCCCCGTCCATGGTGAAGACGCCGCCGATGGGCAGCAGGGCCAGGTCAATCTTGTACAGTTTGCCCCACATGGCCATGGACGAAAAAATGCCCGTGTCGCCGGAATGGTAGATGGTGTAGCCGTCCGGCAGGCGGATGATGAAGCCCGTCGGTACGCCCGATTCGCAGGAGTGGGTGGCCTGGACCATGGTCACCGCGATACCCTGGTGGGTCACGGTGCCGCCGATGTTGAAACCGATGCCGTTCAGGATCTGGCTGTCCGGCAGGCCCTGGCTTTTGAGCTTGGCGGCAAGCTCCACGATGCAGCCCAGCGTGGCACCGGTGCGCTTGCAGATTTCAAGGGCCTGCCCCACATGGTCGCCGTGGTCGTGGGTGACCAGGACGAGGTCGGCGTTTATGCTTTCGGCCGTGGCCTTGGCCGACGGATTGCCGTCGAACCAGGGGTCGATCAGAATCGAGAGATTCTGGCTGGTGATGGCAAAGGCCGAGTGGCCGTGCCAGGTCAGGGTGTTCATGAAGCCTCCTTCAGGTGTTTTCGCCGCCAAGGGCGATGCGGAGTTCCGCAAGAATGTTTTCGGTCGTCAGCAGCAGGTTCTCGGTCTCCCGGCGCAGATCTTCGGGTGCGGACCCCGCGCGGGCCGAATCCTCCAGTTTTTTTGCCGCCAGACCTTCCTCGGTCAGCCCCATGTTCATGAGCAGGCCCTTGATGCCATGGGCATGGTGCATGAGCTTGTCCGGCCCGGCCGCCTCCAGGCAGGTTCGCAACTCCTGGTCGTGAGCGGTCAGCGTCTCGGCCAGGCTCTGGATCAGCGGCATGGCCTCTTCGCGATCAAGTTCGTATTGGGCGTTCAGGGAGTCCAGCATGCGCTCGATATAGCCTTGGCCCGGTTCGGACAACGGCAGCGGCGCAAGCGATGCCGGGGAAGATTCAAGCAGGGCTTGGGATGCGGCTTTGAACGAGGTTTCGGGCTTGGCCTCGGGGGCTGGCTGAAACGGGATTTCCGGAGCGTCTTCATGTGCCTTCGGGGGATGCGCCGGAGAGAATTCCAGGATTTCGCTGAAGCCGCTGAGCACCGCGTGCACCTCGTCCAGTCGCAAGGGTTTGGTCAGATAGCCGTCCATGCCGATGCCCAGGCAGCGCTCCTTGTCTTCGAGCAGGGCGTGGGCGGTCATGGCCACGATGGGCGTATGGGTGCCCTGAACCTTTTCGCGCACGGCCCGGACCAGAAAGCTGTCGTCCATGTCCGTGGGGGCGGGCAGGCCCTGCTCGCAGGCGCGGATGATGCCCGTTGCCGTGAACCCGTCCATGACCGGCATCTGCAGGTCCATGAAGATCAGGTCGTAGGCGTGCCTGCTGATCATGGTCAGCACGTCCAGGCCGTCACTCGCCTCGTGTACCGAGTGCCCCATCTTGCCCAGCAGCAGTCCGGCCAGTTCCCTGTTGGTGGCCACGTCGTCGACCAGCAGGATTTCGAGTGGACGCAGCCGGGGCAGGCTGCGTTCCGTAGGCTGATTGTCCGGCAGGTGCAGGCGCAGGTTGAAAACCTGGGCCAGGGCGCGCAGCAATTCGTCCTGGAGCAGGGGTTTGGTCAGCACGCCGCGTATCTGCCCCTCGCCGGCCGCGATGGATTTGTCGCCCATCTGGGTCAGCACGATACTCGGCACATCATGCAGGGTTCCGCCCGCGAGCGTGAGTTCCATGCAGGCGAAGTCGCCGAAGTCCGTGTCCATGATCGCAAGGTCCACGCTTTTTCCGTCAAGGCCCATGCATTCCATGCAGTCGGTGGTTTCGGCATCAAGGCCCCAGAAGGCGAGCAGTTCCACGACATGGGCTCGGATCAGCGGGTTGTTGGCCACGACCAGGACAGTGGCCGCGTGATCGAAGACTCCGGCGTTTGCCGTGTCCGGGGCGCTGGGCCGGCTCATGCGGGCATGAAATTCGAATGTGCTGCCCTGTCCGGGGATGCTGTGCACCGAGATGTCGCCGCCCATGAGCTGGACCAGCTTGCGCGAGATGGACAGCCCAAGGCCGGTTCCGCCGTAGACGCGGGTGGAGGAGCTGTCCACCTGGGTGAAATCCTCGAAGATTCCGGCCTGCTTGTCCTTTGCAATGCCGATTCCGGTGTCCTCGATCCTGAATCGGACCACGCAGTCGCCTGCCTGGTCTGGTTCCACCGCGCAGGAGCAGCAGACATGGCCCGAGGGGGTGAACTTGAGCGCATTGCCGAGCAGGTTCATGAGCACCTGGCGCAGGCGGATGGGGTCGCCGCGCATTTCGCGTGGCATGTCCGGGGGCAGGCGGCAGATCAGCTCCAGTCCTTTTTCTGCGGCCGTGAGCCCAAGGGTGCTGACGGTTCTTTCGACCTCGGCGCGCAGATCGAAGGGGCGAATTTCCAGCGCGAACTGCCCGGCCTCGATCTTGGAGAGATCAAGGACACCGTTTATGAGATTGAGCAGCGACTCGGAGGCGTTCTTGACGATGGTCAGGGCGCGGTGCTGCTCGGGGGTGACCTTCGTGCCCAGCACGACGTCCGTCATGCCGATGATGGCGTTCATGGGGGTACGGATTTCATGGCTGAAGTTGGCCAGAAACTGGGACTTCATGCGACTTGCGGATTCGGCCTGCCGCTTGGCCTTGTCCAGTTCCGCGACCAGTTGCGTCAGCCTTGCCGCGTCTTCGTGCAGCGGGTCCCGGGCAAGGCTTTGCTCCTGGTGGCGGCCTTTGAGGTCACGAAGCTCTTGCCTGCACGCGCCAAGTTCGGATTCAGGATCCTGTGTGCTGGAATTGTTGCGGATGCTCATGAAGTTCGTGTTCCCCTTGGTGGGTCGTTCGGGAGATGCTTGATTTTCTGTCGGATTTCGCGCCGAGCGCGCCGTAAGACGACTTTTTTTGACTACCAGAATTCGTTTCCGTGTCCAAGCGCTCACTGCCTGCCGATCCGGCAGGGGCGAATCGAGGGAAGGGACGGGGGCGGCGCGGAAAAGAGCGGGCCTTAGGGTGAAAAATCATGGCATGGAATTGATTTTCTTTTTCTTCTTTCTTGGGTAGTGTCGGGGTTGTCAAATACGGACGTTTTAAAATGATGGATGTTTGCCGGTCATGACAAGATCAATCCGTTTTTTCTATCTGTTGTTATGGATTCTTTTCGCATCCTGCCCAGTGGGGCATCTTCATGCCGAAGAGCATTCGGTGCGTGTGCATCGTGTCGTCGAGGGGGACAGTATCCGCCAGCTGTTGCTGAAGTACGGCTGCGTGACCTCCATGGGCGAGTACGCCAAGGTCCGGGATGTTTTCACCAAGCTCAACCCCGGGATTTCTCATTCAGCGCTTCTGACTCCCGGTGCGGATGTCTCCGTGCCCGTGTTCGAGAAAAATTCGGGCAAGGCCTGCCTCCTTTTCGAGGAACAGCGCATAGTGCGCGTCGAATTTGAATCCATGGGCTCCGCCGAGCGGGTGCGCGTTTATCTGGACGGTCCCGTGTTGCCCGACGTGTTCACGTTGAAGACCGCGCTTCCGGTGCGGGTGGTGTGCGACTTCGACGGCGCGCTGCCCAAGTCCGACCTGATCAGGGAAATCCCCTGCGATGGGCGCATGGTGCGCAAAATCAGGGTCGGTCACGAGGACAAGCCCTTCAAGCGCGCCAGAATCGTGCTCGATGTCGTGGAACCTCTGATCGGCCGCATCGAGCAGGAGTTTTTCGAGCAGGAAAGCCTTTTCATGATCACGGTCTTTGAAGACTCCCCCAAATGAGGTTTTGATTCCGCGCCGCGAAACCCCTTGGCATTTTGTCCGGCGCCTCTTCATAAGGATATCTCATGTACGTTTCCGTCCCCCCCATGGAGATCGAATCCCGTTCCCTGGCCATTATCGACGCAGAGGTCCCCGAACCCCGGCCCTTCGCAGGGGACCAGTGGGCCGTCGCCCGCCGCATGATCCACACCACAGCCGATTTTGATCTGCTCTCGCACATCCGCTTTCATCCCGACGCCATCCAGGCAGGCAAGGATGCGCTTTTGGCCGGAGCCGACATCGTGACCGACACGCGCATGGCATTGTCCGGCATCCCGGTCCGGAGGCTTGAGCCTCTCGGATGCAGCGTGCGCTGCCTGATCGATGATCCGGCGGTGGCCAAGCGCGCCAAAAGCGAGGGTGTCACCCGGGCCTGGGCCGCCGTGGACGAGGTCATGGCCCATGGCGGGGCGGACATATTCGTCATCGGCAATGCGCCGACGGCTCTCTATCGCCTCCTGGACTGGATGGAGCGCGGCGCTCGTCCGCCAAGGCTCATCGTGGGCATGCCGGTCGGGTTTGTGAACGCGGCGGAATCCAAGGAGTTGCTCCTGGCCCAGGACGCCATCCCCTATATCACCATCGTTGGCCGCAAGGGCGGCTCAAGCCTCGCGGCCTGCGTGATCAACGCCCTGCTCAAGCTGGCGCGGGAGCCCCATAGCTCCTGATGGAACCTGTCCGCTCATGAAACAAGAAAGCCCCTGCGCGAATGATTTCGGCAGGGGCTTTCTTGTTGTCGGCCATCGGGAACGCGGGCAGGCGGCGCGGCCTTGACTTCAGGGCTGTCTTGCCCTGTTTTTTTCTAGACCTCTTCGACGATGATCAGTCGCGTGTCGAGTACGATGTCTTTTATTCTCTCCTGAAACCCGCGCATGTGGCCGGAGCGCAGGTGGCTCTCAAGAGCTTTGCGGCTGGCCCATTTTTCAAGCACCGTGACCGAATCCGGGCCAAGATGCTGGTTCTCAAGGGCCATGTCGATATCCTGGGCCGGAAAATAGTCCACGCAGCCCGGTTCCTGGCGGACCAGGACGGCCAGGTCGCGGAATTCGCGCAGAAAGAGCGGAGCAGTTTTGCGTTTAAGGGTGACGTGCGCCACGACGTGGATCATTTGCCTCCCTTGGCGGCGCCTGCGCCGCTCAGCAGATAGACGCCGAAGATGACGGACACGCTGCCGGTCAGGAAGCAGAAAAGTCCGACCCCTGCCTTGAGCAGGAAGAGGGGCATGTAAAGGTGCCGGTAGAGCAGGGATTGCGCGGGGTCGTCCGGATTGACCAGGGCCGCCACGGGCCGTTTTTCGTCCTGGGCCGCGCGCAGAGACAGATGCAGGTCCGTTTGCGGACATTCGTCGCCGATGCACGAAAATTGCCCCTCAAGGGCCTGGCCTTCGAATTCGTACTGGTAACGGACCACGGTCTGGTTTCCCAGCGCCTGGTCCGCGCCCGAGAAATGCTCCACGGAAAGGACCTCGACCGTAATCGGTTTCCAGGATTCGGCGGCGAAATGGACCAGGGCGCTTTGACCCGCGTCCAGCAGGAAGCGGGTGCCGAGGATCACGAACGGGATGCCCAGAACGAGCAGGATCAGCTTGCGCAAGGTTGGAAACATGCCCTAGTCCTGTGGGTCAAAGCCGATCTTGCGGATGGCGTCCTTGACCTGATCGAGATTGACCTCGGGAGCGGCGTCGAAGCTGGCCTGACCGGGGTCAAGGGTCACGGAAATGTTGGAGATGCCGGGCGTTGCCTGTAAAATTTTGGTCACGGAGCCCGTGCAGTGGGCGCATGACATTCCTGAGATTTTGATAACTGGCATGGGTGCCTCCTTTTTTTGCGACCATGGCCGAAAGACTCATGGAAGGCAATGTTCGCGGACACTGGACAGAACGGTGCGTTCTGGGACAAGTGATATGAAAAAACATCAAACAAAGGTACGTCATGCTTTTTCGCAACTCGAAATTACGATTGAACCGCCGAAGCCTGAGCGCTTCCGTGGCGGAAGAATATTGGAAGAGGTATCGCATCAAATTGAAGGACAAGGCGGCCGTGGACGGCATCGCCAAGGCCGGAGAACTCGTGGTGCGCACGCTGGACATGATCGGGGCTCATATTGCTCCGGGAATCACGACCGACGCCCTCAACACCCTGGTCCATGACTTCACTCTGGAGCATGGGGCCGTGCCTGCTCCCCTCGGCTACCGGGGATTTCCCAAGAGTACTTGCGTGTCGGTCAACGACGAAATCTGCCACGGCATCCCCGGGCCGCGCGAACTGCGCGAGGGTGATATCGTCAACGTCGATGTGACCAGCATCAAGGATGGCTGGTTCGCCGACGCCAACCGCACGTTTTTCGTCGGCAAGGTTTCCGCCGAGGCCGCAAGACTGGTGGAGGTGACGGCCCAGTGCCTGGCCCGGGGCATCGCGGCCGTCCGTCCGGGTGCGACGCTCGGGGATGTGGGGCATGCCATCCAGAGCCATGCGGAAGGTTCGGGGTATTCCGTGGTGCGTGAACTGGTCGGGCACGGCGTGGGGCATGCCTTTCATGAACAGCCGCAGGTCAATCATACCGGGCGTCCCGGCCTTGGCGTCGTGCTCGTTCCGGGCATGGTCTTCACCATCGAGCCCATGATCAACCAGGGCGGCCTGGCCATAAACAGGCTTGATGACGGCTGGACCGTGGTCACGGCCGACGGGTCCCTTTCGGCCCAGTTCGAACAGACCCTGCTGGTTACCGAGAAAGGGGTGCGCAGTTTGACGCCGTATCCGCTCTGAGGTCGTGTTTTTGGCGAAAAAAGGCCCGCGTTTTCGGATGTCCGAAGCGCGGGCCTTTGTTTTTTTAGAGAGGCCGGGAAGCCGTCTTCCCGGCCGGCCGATGGAGGAGGGCCTGATGGACTAGGCCTTGCTTCTGGAAGTCGAGCCGAAGAGCTTGGCGAACATGGCCTTGCGGTTCATGAGCCCAGGCGTGGTGGCTGCGGCCACCGCGAAGTCGTGAAACTTCTGCGGATCCATCTGGTAGAGGTAGATGACCCTGGTCGAATCGGCGTCGCCCAACACCGCGTCAGGGAATTTCTTCTGCACCTCGGCCAGGCGTTTTTCAGCCAAAGCCAACATCTCGTCCCGATCCCCAAAGTTCATTGTCCCGGTCGGACAGGCCTGCACGCAGGCGGGTTTGAGGCCATTCTGGACCCTGTCCAGGCACATGGTGCACTTGGTCATAACCTTGGTGGCCGCATCCTGACGCGGGATGTTGTAGGGGCAGGCTTCGCGGATTTCATCGAAATCCGGCAAATCCTTGGTTTTTTCCGTGAAGGTGATGGCACCGGTGACTTCGTCCTGCAGAATGGCCGTGTCGTCATAGGCGTCGGCGGTCATTTTGCAAGGCGGTTCGGTGCAATGGCGGCACTGCTCGGGAAAGAAGAGCCAGGCGGCCATGAAGCCCTTGTCGTCGGCGACTTCCTTCATGTGCACGGTCTTGTAGGTGATGGCCGAAACATCCATGGGGTTCTGATGCGACCCATGGTTTCTGGTCTGCTCGGCCGGGAGTTTGTTCCACTGCTTGCATGCGATCTGACAACCGCGGCAGGCCGTACATTTGGTCAGATCGACGAAGAATGATTTTCCTGACATATTGGCTCCTTACGCTTTCTTCACGTTGACCATGAAGGCCTTGGTTTCCGGGATGCCGGTGTTCGGATCGCCAACGGCAGGAGTCAGCAGGTTGGCTGCATCCCCACCATCCTTGGGCCAGACCCAACCGTAGTGCCAGGGAATACCCACGACATGGACAGGGTTGCCCATGACGTCAAAAGGCTTCAAGCGCTTGGTGACGATGGCGATGGCCCAGAGCTGTCCGCGCGGGTTCTCCAGGATGACCTTTTCGCCGTTCTTGATCCCCTTGAGTTCCGCCAGTTCCTCGCTCATTTCGCAGAACATCTGCGGCTGAGCTTCCGTGAGCCAGGGCAGCCAGCGGGTCAGTACGCCCGTCTGCCAGTGCTCGGTGACGCGGTAGGACGTACACACGAACGGGAAGCGCGGGTCGCAGGTGGTGCGCTTGTGAGCGTCCTCGGCAAACATGAGAGCCGTGGGGCTGTTGAGCTGCGTGGAGAAGGGATGCTCGGTGACCGGGCATTCCAGCGGTTCGTAGTATTCAGGCAGCGGACCGTCGTTCAGGCCCGGACCGTAGATCTGTCCCACGCCATGCTTGCGCATGATGAAGGGATGCTTGGCTCCGGGAGCGCCGCCGCCGTCGACCACGTCGATGAGCCATTTCTTGCCCGCTTCGTCCCATGCCAGGACAGGCTTCTGCGGTGCCCAGGGTTTGCCGGTCATGTCGACGGAAGCCCGGTTGTAGATGACGCGGCGGTTGACCGGCCAGGACCAGGTCCAGTTGGGATAGAGGCCGACCTTGGCCTGTTCCGGAGTCTGGGTCTTGTCGCGGCGTGCGGACATGTTGCCTTTCTCGGTGTAGGACGCTGTGTAGATCCAGTTGCCGGAACAGGTCGATCCGTCGTCTTTCAGGTGAGCGAAAGATGCCACCTGGGTGCCGGCTTTCATGACCGTTTCCGTGCCGTCTGGAGCCTTGAGGACTGTGTCCTTGAGGTAGTAGCCGTTGATCAGCTTGGCGACCTTGTGCGGATCGAAGACATGGCCATCGCCCCAGTCGTCGACGTTGAGGCCGAGGATCGGATCCGGGAACGCGCCCTTGTCCTTTTTGTACAGTTCGCGAATCTTGAGAGCGAGTTCATAGATGATGTCGCCGTCCGGCTTCGATTCGCCCATGGGGCTCGGGCCTGCGTAGCGCCACTGCATCCAGCGGCCTGAGTTGGTGATGGAACCTTCCTTCTCGACGGAGACCGCGCAGGGCAGGAAGAAGACTTCGGTCTTGACCTTCTTGGGATCGACGCCCGGGCCCTTCCAGAAGGAGCCGGTCTCGTTCTCGAACATGTTGACGTTGACCATCCAGTCCAGCTTGGACAGGGCTTCGCGGGTCTTGTTGGAGTCCGCACCGCTGGCGGCAGGGTTCATGCCCCAGGAGAAGAAGCCCTTGAACTGGCCTTTGAGCATCTTGTCGAAGAGCACCAGCCAGGAGGCGTTCTGCCCGGCATCGAGCTTGGGCATCCAGTTGTAGGCTGTGGGCAGGTCGGCTTCCTTGTAGAAGGACTTGAGCAGGCTGGCGAAGTACTTGGGTTTGTGCTGCCACCAGTTGACGCTCTTGGGGTCCTTGCTGACCGGAGTGTTGGCCTTGTTGTAGTCTTCCAGGGTCGCCCAGTTGGAGCGAGGGGTCGCCATGTAACCGGGGATGATGTGGAAGAGCAGGGCCTGGTCCGTGGAGCCCTGAACGTTGGATTCGCCGCGCAGCGCGTTCACGCCGCCGCCGGCCACGCCCATGTTGCCCAGCAGCAGCTGGATGATGCTCATGGCGCGGATGTTCTGCACGCCGACGGTGTGCTGGGTCCAGCCCATGGCATAAAGGATGGTGCCGGCCTTGTCCGGTTTGCCCGTGGCGGTGTAGGCCTTGTAGAAGGCCAGCAGCTGGTCTTCGGGTGAACCGGAAATGGAGGAAACTTTCTTGGAGTCGTAACGATCGTAGTGTTTTTTCAGGATCTGGTACACGCAGCGGGGATCCTTCAGGGTCATGTCCCGCTTGGGTACGCCGTTCTCGTCCATTTCGAAGCTCCAGGACTTCTTGTCGTACTTGCGCCCGGCTTCGTCGAAACCGGAGAACAGGCCGTCTTTGAAGTCAAAGTCCTTGGAGACGATGAAAGGAGCGTTGGTATAATGGAGAACGTATTCCTTCTGAGTCAGGTCATTGTCCAGGATGTACTTGATCATGCCGCCCAGGACGCCGATATCGGAGCCTGAACGCAGGGGAACGTACATGTCCGCCTTGGAGGAGGTGCGGGTGTAGCGGGGATCGACGTGAATTACCGTCGCGCCTGCTTCCTGCGCCCTGGTGACCCATTTCCAACAGATAGGGTGGTTTTCGGCAGCGTTGCTGCCCATTATCAAAATGCAATCACTGTTCTTGAAGTCGATCCAGTGGTTGGTCATCGCGCCGCGTCCGAACGACTCTGCCAGAGCCGCAACAGTTGCGCTGTGTCAAATACGTGCTTGGTGCTCTATGTACGTCAGGCCGAGGCTACGCAGGAAAGCCTGGTAGATCCAGCACTCCTCGTTGTCCAAGGCGGCCGAACCGACGGAGGCGAGCCCTTCGGTACGGTTGACGACTTCGCCCTTGGCGTTTTTGGTGGTGAAGGAATCGTCACGGACTTTTTTGACTCGCTTGGCGATTTCCGTGAGGGCCCAGTCCCAGCTCTTCTCTTGCCATTTGTCGCTGCCGGGAGCCCGGTACTGGACCTTGGTGATGCGCTGGGGGTTTTCGGCCAGCTGATAGATGGCCGCGCCTTTGGCGCAGAGAGCGCCTTCATTGATGGGATGATCCGGGTCGCCTTCGATGTTGATGGCGCGTTTGGTTTTCTCGTCGGTGGTGACGATGAGCCCGCAGCCTACCGAACAGTAACAGCAGACCGAGGTGGTTTCCTTGCCTTTGCGCAAGCTAAGGAGCTGTGCGTGGGCCTTGGTGGGTGCCAGGTCAAACCCCAGGCCTCCAAAGGCCGTGACCGCTGTAGCCGCGGCCGTGAGTTTGACGAATTCTCTTCTTCCCAGTTTCATGCAGATCCTCCTGACAATGTTTCTGGTGTTTACCTTCCACGAATTTCTTGGCCGAGGCGCAATTGCAGCCAACGGCCCGACGGGAGAACGAAATCAACCTGCGCTGACTCAGCAGGCCGAGCCTCTTCGCGTCCAATGAGTTTCACGCTGATGCGTCTGGTCAGGACCGGACGCAGGTCAAAGCCGAGGCCGGAAAAAGGCAACATACCTTGCATTCCGGATGACTCTGATTTTTGCGAGAAAGCTATGGGGGTTTTCGATACGTTTTCCGATTTTTTCATGTTCAACGCTATGCATGAAAAAAAGAAGAATATGCAAGGAGATCTTTAATCCTCAAAGTCTGGCACCATGGCGCAGAGATATTCCGCCAGGATGGGGAAGATGTCGTCGTTTCTGTGATTGTAGCGGAATTCAAGTTCCTTGATGTAAAGCGGGAAATTTCTGGGCGAGATGCCCTTGAGACGCCGGAACCAGTCCTTGGAAAAGGACCAGAAGCCTTTGGACGAGTCGATGAAAAGTCCCTTGTCGTTGTGGCGGATGTTGTAGAGCGCGGACAGGTGGCTTCCTCCGACCAGAAGAGCGGCGTATTGTTTGAAGCGGTCGGTGTAGATGATCTTGCCCAGGCTGGCGGTCTTCAGATGAAAGTTCATCTTGAAATGGATGATGCTGTCGCCGTCAAGCTCGGGAATGAGGTCGGCGAAAACGTGCGGGCCTCGCTCCACGATGCCGAACACAGGCATGCGCGTCCCGCTTCTGGTGCTCATGTCCATGTGGAACTTGCCGGATTTCGAGAAATCGAGCCCTTCGATGGAGCGGATGATCAGGCGTGCGTCCAGCGAGTGGGTCAGTATGGCCATGCGCAGGGTGGTCACGGCCTTGTAGGCGGTGTTGTAGGTGACGCCAAGTTGCTCCGCCATGCGGCCCGTCGGCACCTCCAGTTCGAAGAGCTTGATGAGGCGCAGCCATTGCTGGGCAACAAGATTGCCGTTGTTTATGAAGCGCTGGCTGAAGTCATGGAAGGTGTACGAACAGCGGGAGCAGCGCCGCTTTCCTCCCCGCAGGGCATAGAGTTTCCGGCTGCGGCATTTGGGGCAAAAACGCTGATGGTTTTTCCAGCAAAATTGCAACAAAAATTTTTTTGCTGAATTTTCATTTTTTACAATATTTTCAAATTTTTGAAAATTCATTTATAAAAAATCCTGTGCAAAATTGTGGGTAATAGCGTTTCTGTGCTTTTTTCCAAACATCTTATTTAGAGAATATATGTCTAGGTTGTATTCTGTCATGAAAGACATAATACGCGCTTCCCATAGGGGGCAAACTCACATTTTTGCACAAGATACAGCCCTTGCTCCGGGAGGGCAAGGGTCCGAGTTTAAGTGGCGCAGGATGTCTTTTTCAGCTACTCGTCATTTGGGCATGCAACGATTTCCCAATGGAGGCTGATGTGCGCGGAGGTTTGCGGGTACTTCTCTTGGTGGTGTTTGCGTTGTGGCTGGCATCCTGCCAGGACGCCGAAGTCCAGATTCCTCTTGCTCCGGCAGGGCTCGGAGTGACCGACACCGAAGTCACCTTCGGGTCTTCCCTGGCATTGCAGGGGCACGCCGGTTATCTGGGTCAGGAAACGTTGCGCGGAGCCATGAGCTATTTGCAGTACGTCAACGAACAGGGCGGAGTGCACGGTCGGGCCATCCGGGTCATCACCCGCGACGATTCCTACGATCCTCCGAAATGTCTGGACAACACCCAGCGTTTTCTCATCGAGGACCAGGTCTTCGGGCTGTTCTGCTATGTGGGCACCCCGACCACGGTCAAGATCCTGCCCCTGGTGGAAGAGGCCCAGGTTCCGCTCCTGGGCATGTTCACCGGGGCCAATGCGCTGCGCGAGCCGTTCATGCCTTACCTCATAAATGTGCGCGCCTCGTACTATCAGGAAACCAACGCCGCCGTGGAGCACCTGGTCAAGGATCTCAAGCTGACCCGCATCGCGGTTTTTTATCAATATGACGCCTTCGGCTTCGACGGACTGACCGGCACGGAACTGGCGCTCAAACGCTTCGGGCTGGAACCCGTGGCCAGAGGAAGTTACGTGCGCGGCACGCATGACATAAGCGAAGGCCTTGAGCGCATCCGCGAATCCGGCGCCGAGGCCGTGGTCATGATCGGCACTTCGGACCCGTGCGCGAATTTCATCCGCAAATCCCTGGAAAATGACTACTCGCCCATTTTTTACATGGTCTCCTTCGTGGGCGCCAAGGAGTTGTCGCGCAACCTTCTGCAGTCGGACACGGATCGTTTGGACGTGGTCATGTCCCAGGTCGTGCCCCCGCCCGTCAGCAGTGACGGAACCGTGGCCGAAAGCGCCCAGGAATTCGTCCGGCTGCTGGAAAAGTATTTTCCGGGCGAGGAACCCAATTTCGTGGGTTTCGAGGGCTACATCAACGCCAAGGTGCTTGTGGAGGGGCTTCGGCGGGCAGGACGAAATTTGAGCCGCAAATCCTTTCTTGAGGCCATCACCGCCATGACAAACTTTTCTCTGGGCGGTGATGTCGGACTGACGTTCGGCCCTCAGGATCATCAGGGCATGGACAAGGTCTACTTCACCCGCCTCAAGGAGGGCCGTTTCATCCTCCTTGATGACTGGGCGCAGCTGCGCCGGGAGGAGGGCCAATGAAACCCTACGCGCGCATATCGCTCAAAAACAAGATTTTCATCTCCATCCTGGCCGTCATCCTCTTGATCAGCGTGACCATCGCGCTCCTGGCCCGCTGGATTCTCATCTCCGGATTGACCAAGGAGCTTGAGCTGCGCGGCATCGCCGTGGCCCACTCCATTGCCGAGCGCGGCGGCGGGTTTGTCCTCGACAAGAACTACTCGGAGCTCCTGAGTCTCATCTTCGAGGAGGCCCGATTGCGGGAGCGCCAGCACATGATCAATTACATATATGTGCTCGATCGCAGTGAAAAGGTCCTCTCCCACACCTTCACCGTGCCTTTTCCCGGTCCCTTGAGCACCGCCAACCCTGTCCTCGAGGGGAACATGCACAGCGTGCGCCTTGTCGCGGTGGGCGCGCAGACCTCCTACGACATCGCGGTGTCCATGAACGAGGGCCTGTACCGCATCGGAACGGTGCACGTGGGATTGAGCAAGGAACACATCGACAAGCTGGTGGCCAAGCTGCGCTTCATGTTCCTGGGATTCATCTCGGCGGTCATCATCATTATCTTCTATGTTAGCCATCGTATTTCGCGATATATAACCAGCCCGATTTCGCGCCTGACGAACATTTCGGACGAGCTCAGCCGAGGGAATTTCGATGTGCATCTGGATCTTGGCGAGGGCCTGGACTGGGCGGTGACCAACTGTCCGGCCTACAAGGACACCAACATGCCCTGCTGGCATTTTGACGAACAGGGACGCAAGTCCCGCAAGTCCGAGGGCAAGACCGGTCAGGTCTGCTCGACCTGCCTCTTCTACCGCAAGCGCGGAGGAGACGAGGTCATCCAGCTGGCCGATTCGTTCATGAGCATGGTCTGGTCCATCCGGCTCTACCGCAAGCGCCTCCAGGAATCGGAGATGAAATACCGGTCCCTGTTCGACTCGGGTCCCGATCCCATTTTTGTCGTGGACTGCAACACGGACCTGATCCTCGACGCCAACCCCAGGGCCGAGGAACTCTACGAATATTCCAAGGGCGAATTGCTGGGCGTGTCCTTCATGGTGCTCGGTCACGACCAGGTTCGGGAATGTCTGACCTCTCTCAATGAGGCGAACACGAACAGCGGCTGCGTCTATTATCCCAAGGTGCTCCATTACAAGAAGGGCGAGCGGCCCTTTTACGTCAACATGCACGCCTGTCCCATCAGTTACGGCGGCACCCATGCCATGATCGTGGCCGTGACCGACATCACCGAGATGATGGAGAAGGACGCGCAGCTCGTGCAGGCGGCCAAGATGAAGACCCTTGGCGAAATGAGCGCGGGCATCGCCCACGAGATCAACCAGCCGCTCAACGCCATCAAGATGGGCAGCGAGTATCTCAATCTGCTCATTGAGCAGAACCGCGAGGTGACCGAAACCCAGATCCGGGACATGGCTACGGAGATCAGCCAGCAGGTGGACCGGGCCACGGACATCATCAACAATCTGCGCGCCTTCGGCAAAAAGTCGGGCCTGGTCATGGAACGGGTGGACATGAACGAGCCCATCCGCGGCGTGCTGTCCATCATCGGCCGTCAGTTCTCCATCCAGCGCATCACCATCCGCCTGGAACTGGGCGAGAATCTGCCGTACATCAAGGGACACAACAACCGGCTGCAGCAGGTCTTTTTCAATCTGCTCAACAACGCGCGGGACGCCATTCAGGAAAAAATGGAGAGTGAACCCGGCATGTGGGGAGACATCCTGGTGCGCACCTACGCCATGGAAGGCCGGGTTTTCGCATCCTTCGCCGACAACGGCCCCGGCATAGCTGATTCGGTGCGCAACAAGATCTTCGAGCCCTTTTTCACCACCAAACAGACCGGAAAGGGCATGGGGCTCGGCCTGGCCATAACATACGGGATTGTTCGCGATTATGGCGGAACCATTACTATTGACAGTCAACCGGGTCAGGGGACAACATTCATTTTGAGTTTCCCGAGCGCCGAGAGCCATCCGGCGCTTGAGCACAATGCAGGCCGAGTGGACAAAAAATCGGCACAACCCAGCGAGATATCCCTATGACGCAAGAAAAAATCCTGGTCATCGACGACGAGAAGGCGACCCTGAAAATGTTCCGGCTTTTTCTGGACGTGTACGGATTCGACATCCTCACGGCCGAATCCGGAGAAGAGGGGCTGGAAGTTTTCGACAGGGAAAAACCCGACATCGTCCTGACCGACATCAAGATGCCCGGCATGGACGGAATCGAGGTTCTGCAGCAGATCAAGAAACGGTCGCCCGCCACGGAGGTCATCGTCATCACCGGACATGGCGACATGGACCTGGCCATTCAGGCCCTGAATCTGGATGCCGCCGATTTCATAAACAAGCCCATCCAGCGGCAGAGCCTTGAACAGGGCCTGGCACGGGCCAGGGAGCGGCTCAAGCTGGCCAAGAGTCGGCAGAACGAAGTCAGCGTCAGCCGGCAGGGCCGGGCGCTGGTCATTGAGATTCAGGGCAGCGTCAGTTCCCACAGCGAACCGTATCTGCGCGAAGCCTACTCCAAGGCCCAGGAAGCGGGGGTGCAGCGCATCGTGCTGCATTTCGATCCCAACACCTCCGTGAACGGGGCAGGCATCGCCATTTTGACCCAGCTGGTGCTGGAGAGCGAAAAGGACGGAGTCGAGATTGTCATGGCCGGTCTTTCCGAGAATTTTCGCAAGGTTTTCGGTATAGTGGGGCTGACCCGCATGGTTCAGATTTTCGACGGTCTGGATGAGGCCTGTACCTAGGTTTTTTTTTCGGCCCGGGGCCAAGGAGTGTTCATGACGGTTTTCACTCGTATCGCATTTTGTCTCTTTCTCTTTTGCGTGGCCCAGCCTGTCATGGCCGCGCCGCCCGCCACCGGCGACGCCATGCCCGAACTGATTCTGCCCGTTCCCTTCGATCCGGCCGGACAGGAGATGCTCGGCGTGCAGGGGAAAACGACCTTCACTCTTGCGGATCTTGGCGCCGATCTCATTTTCATAGAGGTCATAGGCGTGTATTGTCCGCAGTGCGTCAAGCAGTCCCCGGGTTTCAAGACCCTTTTCAACCGCCTGAACAGGGGCAAGCTCAAGGGGCGAGTGGCCATGTTCGGGCTGGCCGCCGGAGGAACGGACGCCGAGGTCAAGCAGTTGCTGGGCACCGGCCAGTACCTTTTTCCGGTCCTGAGCGACCCCGACTACGTGCTGCACAAGGTGCTGGGCGAGCCGCTCACTCCCTACACAATCGTCTGCAGGCCGGACGGGAGCGTGGTTTACGACCACCTCGGCGTGGTTCAGGACATTGACGCGCTCTACCAGCACATAAAGACACTGCTCGACTGATCGCGGAGCGGCAGATGACGCCTCAAACCGAAAGCGATGCCGATCGCGCCAGATACCAGTTTCAGATTCTGTTCGATACGGCCGCGGAGCTGAGCGGGGCGCGTTATCCGCACAGGATACTGGAAGCTTTTCTGCTCTCGGCCCAGGGTGGAATTGGCGCCCGGGGCGGTTTTGCGGCCGTTCTGGGACAGGACGGGTTTCAGCTCATGACCCGCTCCAGCCTCTCCAAAAGCCTGACTCCGGAATATGCGCGGGTGCTGCGCGAACATCTGGACGCCCTCGGCGAAGAGCGCAAATCCTCTTTTTTCGTGCCCTCCCTGCAGGGCGAACTCTGCCCCGGAAAATGCGAGTTGCTCCTGGTCTGCCCTCTCGATGACGGTAGGGATGGAGTGCTCGGTCTGGAAGAAAGCCTGGCAGGCCGCCCCTATGACGAAAACGACAGGCAGCTTGTGGCGGGCCTTGGCACCCTGTTCCAGACCAGCCTTCGGTTCTCGCTCTATGCCACCCGTGTCGAACTGCTCAACGCCGAGTTGACCAAGCAAAACGACACCCTCGACCGCCAGATTTATCATCTGAGCGCCTTGCGCGACCTCTCTGGAGAAATTCTGCGTGTGGACATGGCCGAGGTCATGTCCACCTTTCTTTTGACCCTGCTCGGGCATTTTGCCCGGCCCCAGGGCCTCCTCGTGCTGCACGACCGCACCTCGGGACAAATCCATGAAATTTCCAGCGGCCTGCCGGTAAAGCCCGAACTCACCGACCAGAAGGTGGAGCGGCTGTTTTTCCTGTGTCTGGCCGGTGTCCGCGAAAAGCATCTGCAACCCCTGCAGGTCGAACCTGTCGAGGACATGAGCGGCGCTGCGGGGATCGAGCTGGGTTTTACGCCCGACCGGGGCTACCTCTTCATGCTGCGCGAGAACATGTACGGGGTGCTGCTTCTGGGGCAGAGTCTCGGCCCGATGGTTCCCGCCGAGGACGGCCTGTTGCAGGCCTTTGTTTCGCAGGGAGTCTTGCATCTCAAGAATGCCGATTCCTTCAGAACCATCATGGCCCTGAACGATGATCTGGCCAGGCAGAACGAGGAGCTGCGCCGCACCATCGACGAACTGACGCGGGCCAGGGACCAAATCAGCATGCTGGAGGCCGCGGGCAGACGCATCGCCGGCATCGTGCACAGCAAGGCGTTGAGCCTGACCCGGGTACGTCTGGTCGATTTCTTTCTCATCATCGCGCTGAGTTTGGGCATGGCGCTGGCGTTCAACGCGCAAAACCCGCGCGGGATACCCCTGATCGAAGCTCCCGGGCCCGAGGTTCCATTGGTGACCCTGGAGCAGGCGTTGGCGCTCATCGAAAACGAGGATGCGCTTCTTGTCGATGCCCGCCCGCGCGAGTTCTTTGAGCGCGAGCATGCGCAAAGAGCGGTCAATGTTCCGGCTCAGCTTTTCGATCTGGTCTACATGATGCAAATGACCGCCGAGGACCCCGAGCGGCCCATCGTTGTTTTCGGGCGCAGCGTGAGCCGCCGCTACGACCTGACCGTGGCCGCTAAATTTCTGGGCAGGGATCATGAGCGGGTCTATATCGTCAAGGACGTCCCGCCCCTGGCCCTGGACGGAGGCATGCCATGATCCCGCGCCTGAAGCTCATCCTGACCCATCCTCTTCTCGCCCTGATCCTGCGCCTCTATCTGGCCGGGATCTTCATCTACGCCAGTCTGCACAAGATCAATTTTCCGGCCGAGTTCGCGGACAACATCGCGGGCTATCTCATCGTCCCGTATTGGCTGATCAATCCGTTGGCCGTGTTCATGCCCTGGCTGGAACTGGTCTGCGGCCTCTTTCTTCTGGCCGGCGTCAGGGTACGGGCGGCGACTTTGCTGATCGGCGGGATGCTGGCCATGTTCACCGTGGCGGTGCTGGTGGCCCTGATTCAGGATACGCCCATCGGTTGCGGCTGCTTCCAGACCGTGGGCGAACCCATTTCCTGGTGGACTGTGCTCAGGGATCTGGCCTGGCTGGCCATGGCCGCCCATGTTTATTTTTATGACCGGCTGATCCATCTGGACCGGCTCTTCATGCTCAAACCGGAGGAACTTGGGCTGTGATCAAATTATTGCCGCTTCTGCTTCTGCTGCTGTGTCTGTCATGTTCCTCCCGGCCCGATCTTGCCGGACGCTACGAGGCGTCGCACACGGGCCCAAGCGGGCCGGTGAACGCGGTCATGACGCTGGCCGAGGACGGCAGCGGCAAATGGGAGATCGAGGGGGAGGTCCTGCCGTTTTCATGGGTCGTGCGCGAGGGTGCGCTCAACGTGCACACCCGTGACGGGGCTGTGGTCGAAGGCGTGATCGAGGGCGTGAATGTCCGTCTGGACGTGCCGGGAGTCGGCGCGCTTGATTTCGTTCGCGGGAAATAGCTTTTTCTAGCGGCCTTGCAGCTGCTCCAGATCGGTCGGGTAGTTGACGTTGAAGAAGATGCGCCTTTCGTCTTCCGTGTAGGTCACCGTGTGGCGCAGTTCGGCCGGGATGAGCCGACTGAGCTTGAAGAGCCCCTGGGACACGCCTGCCTCCAGCAAGGGCAGGGCCTGCGGTTCGTAGATCGCGACCAGGTTCTCGATGAATCCCGAATCCTTGAGTTGCCAGGTGGTCAGCACGCAATGCCGCGGGCGTTCTTCCCGCGCGGCCATGAGTCTTTCGATGATGCCGTCCTCCATGAAAGGCAGGTCGCAGGCGAGGACGAAGATTGGCTCCTTGAATTTGCGCAGCGCGGTGATGATGCCGCCGGCGGGACCGATGCGCTCCGTCTCGTCGGTGATGACGGGCCAGGGTCCGCCCACGTCGAGGGTCTGCCGGCAGGAGACATAGACCTTGTCGAGATGGCGTTGCAACAGCGTGGCCGTGCGCGTGAGCAGGGTCTGTCCCTCGTGCACGACACGCGTCTTGTCTTGTCCGAGCCGGGATGATTTTCCTCCGGCAAGCACCAATCCAATCATGATTTTCCCTGTGCCGCGATCCGCAGCCGAAAGGCAGCGGGCACGGTATTTTTGGTTTGCAGGCGTCTCAGTGCGGCCGCATTCCGGGACGATCCGGGGCGCGGCCGCCAAAACTCCTTCTCCGGCCTCGTGCTGTTTTTCCGTCGTTGCTGCCAAACAGATGTCTGCGCTCCGGGCGAGGGGCGACGGAAAAACAAACGATTCCTGGCTCAGTCAGGCAGTTGCCGCCCCCACCCCGGATCGACCCGGAACGCTGGGAACGGGCGCTGGCCGGGGCAAGGCTGTTGACTGATTCCACCCGCAGGGAGAAATGCGCAATTTTCGCATTCGCCTCCGAGTCATTCCCGCCTCCGAGTCATTCCCGCGAAGGCGGGAATCCATCCCCTTGGTCATATGGATGGCAACAATCGGTCCTGTCTGGAGGCAGTTTTTATTCTTTAAAATCCCCAGGCTGAAAGGGTGGGGCGCTTGTATTTCTTTTCCCGGGCCGCCACATCGAGGCTCAGGGATTCAAGATCGTCCACCAAGGGCAGGGTTCTGCGATCGAGGTTTCTGAAATCCGTGAGCTTGATGTAAAGATTGCAGGTCTTGCAGGCGTTGATGCGTACTCCGGGCTCTTCATCGGCTTCGTAGTATTCCAGCTTCGCCACGTCCTTTTCAAGACAGAAGGGACACTGCAATCTAGGCGCATGATATTCCGCGTGGCAGAATCCGCAGATGTTGTATCTGAATCCTTCCTTTTCACGCAAATCGGACATGATCGGCATGCTGCCGCACAGGGGGCAGTGCCCATGTTCCCAGGAATTCGAAAGATCGGTCCGGGCTTCCAGCGCGATGGCGGCGCGTTCAAGGGACGGAGTCATGGCGGCCTGCGCGAGCATGGGCAGGATGCGCGGTGCGGAAGGGGTGACGGCTGTCCAGGTGGAGAAAAAACCTTCGTCGCCGTTCAAATGCGCCTGCATGACCAGGTCCAGGTCCAGGGATTTGTCCGCTATGGCAG
The DNA here is from genome assembly GCF_014873765.1 of Desulfomicrobium macestii. Classification (NCBI taxonomy): domain Bacteria; kingdom Pseudomonadati; phylum Thermodesulfobacteriota; class Desulfovibrionia; order Desulfovibrionales; family Desulfomicrobiaceae; genus Desulfomicrobium; species Desulfomicrobium macestii. Next base: position 109,699 of record NZ_JADBGG010000009.1, read on the forward strand.
CCGAAATGGCGGCAGCGGCTTCGCCAAGGGCCGGATTGACCGATTTCGCCAGCTCCAGAAATTCGTTGAAAAGTTCAATGCTCTGGTCTTTGTCAAAGGGAAAATTGGTTCTTTCGACCAGAGGAGCTCCCTGGCTGTGCTGCAGCGGATCGGCGATTTCGATCGTGGCTGCGGCAGGAACCTGGGCCTTGTCCCGGGCCTTGAGTTGACGGGTGTAGATCTTTTCGACCAGATCGATCAGTTCCACGGGTAGAAAACCCCGTTTTCTGCACGCGTCGATTTTCTTGGCAAGCAATTCCAGGGCTTTTTCAGCTTCGATCATGGGCATTCTCCGTTGGTGAAGGGCGAGGTGTGAATCCGGGCCGGGTCCGTTCCTAACGTGTCTTTTGATACATCACAATGCTTGTTTTGTGTCTGGCTTTGATTTAGCAAAATATGTGTTTGAATTTTAATCACATCATCCTCAAGCCGGGAGGAGGAATCCATGACCGAATCCAAAACCGAGGGCACCTTGACCTTGCGTCTGCATGTCTGGTTCGAACGCGACGAGAAGATTTTTCTGGGCATCGGCCGGGCCCTTCTGCTCGAAAAAATCGAGGAGTGCGGGTCGCTCAGACAGGCGGCCACGGACATGAAGATGTCGTATCGGGCCGCCTGGGGCAAGCTCAAGGCCGCCGAGGAAAGCATTGGCAAGCCTCTGGTCCAGAAGATCAAGGGCAAGGGCCAGCGCTATGAGCTTACTCCCGTCGGGCGTCAGCTGGCTCGGCAGTTTCTGCAGCTGCAAAGCGACATCGAGACCTACGCCAAGGGCAAGGCCCAGGATATTTTCGGCGAGGAAGTGCAGTACTACGCCGATGCCTATCCGGAAACCAAACTTTCATCCTTCAAGGCGGATTAGGAATGGATCATGGTTTTTTCCGGGTCATCTCCCCGGCCCGGTTTTGCGAGTTGTTGCGTGGTTTCGCCCCCGTGGATTCCGAGCTTATGCCCCTGGAGGATTGTCTTGGCCGCGTTCTGGCCGAAGACATCCTGTCCGGGGAGGACATCCCGGCCCTCGACCGATCCTGCATGGACGGCTACGCCGTGCGCGCGGCTGACACCTTCGGCGCTAGCGAGGGCAATCCTGCCTATGTAGAGCTTGCCCGCAGCGCGGCCATCGATGAGGTCGTCAGCCGTCCCCTCCATTCCGGGGAATGCATGGGCATCGCCACGGGCGGAAGCCTGCCGCCCGGCGCGGACGCCGTGATCATGGTCGAGCATACCCAGATGCTCGGGGATGCGACAGTCGAGATCCGCAAGACCGTAACCCCGGGCGAGAATGTCATGCTCAAGGGCGAGGACGTGGGGCAGGGGCAGGTGGCCGTGCCCGCCGGAAGGCGTCTGCGTCCGCAGGATGTGGGGCTCATGGCCGCCATCGGCTGCACCTCCGCAAGGGTTTATCGCCGGCCTCGCTGCGGTGTCGTATCAACGGGCGATGAACTTGTCCCTGTCGATTCCGTGCCCAGGCCCGGGCAGATACGGGACGTCAACTCCCATACGCTGGCCTGCATGGCCCGGCAGTCCGGGGCCCTGGTGCGCGCCCACGGATTGGTCCCCGATGTGCGTGAAGCCCTGCAGGGAGCCCTGGTCCGCTGCCTGGAGGAGAACGACGTGGTCTTCATTTCCGGCGGCAGCTCCATCGGGACCCGGGATCTGACCATCGAGGTTCTGGAATCCTTCGCGGACAGCGAAATTCTGGCCCACGGCGTGTCCATCAGTCCCGGCAAGCCGACCATCCTTGCGCGCGTCGGGGGCAAGCCGGTGCTCGGGCTTCCCGGTCAGGTCACCTCCGCCCAGATCGTCATGCTTGTCTTCGGGCAGCCGCTTCTGGTGCATCTGGGGGGTGATGCGGGGGCCTTTGATCCCGGACGCCTGCTCATGCGTCCGGCCAAGCTCGGGGCCAACCTGTCATCCAAACCCGGCCGCGAGGACTATGTTCGGGTGCGGCTTGAAGAACAGGATGGGCAGTGCGTGGCCATGCCGAGGCTCGGCAAGTCGGGCCTGCTGCGGACCATGCTCGATGCCGACGGCCTGGTGCGGCTTCCCGCGTCCCTAGAAGGCATGAGGGCCGGACAGGACGTGGATGTCTGGATATTCTAACCTGCGAAAAATCAATGAAAAAACGAAACATATATCTGAAGACCGTGCCCGTGGCCGAAGCCCTGCGTCTGGCCATGGACGCCCTTGACCGGGACCGCCTGGTCGGCAGGGAGACGATCCCCGCGCACCAGGCCTGTGGCCGGGTCACGGCGCAGGCGGTGCATGCGGTGTGTTCCTCCCCGACGTTTCACAGTGCGGCCATGGACGGCTATGCCCTGAAAGCCGAGTCCACTTTCGCCGCCCGCGAAGGGCGGCCCGTGCGGCTGGCCAAGGGCAGCCAATGCGCGCCCGTGAACACCGGACACCCTCTGCCCGAGGGCATGGACGGGGTGCTCATGATCGAGAAGGCCGTGCGCGACACCGACGATTTCATCGAGCTAGAAACCCCGGTCTTCCCCATGCAGCACGTGCGCCGCATCGGTGAGGACATCGTGGCCACGGAGCTTCTTCTGCCCCAGAACAGGCTGCTCTCTCCCTATGACGTGGGCGGCCTCCTGAGCGCCGGGATCTGGGAAGTGCCGGTCTGGGAACAGCTGCGCATGAGCTTCATCCCCACCGGCGATGAGGTCCTTGATTTCACCAAGCGCCCAAGTCCGCGTCCGGGGCAGGTCATCGAGAGCAATTCGCAGGTCTTCGCCGGTCTGGCGGCCGCCCAGGGCTGCCTCTTCACCCGTGTCGATCCGGTGCCGGACAACGAGGAAGCCCTGACCGCGGCGGTGCGCGAGGCCGTGAACGGACCAAGCCATGTGGTCGTCATCGGCGCCGGCTCCTCGGCCGGCTCCAAGGATTTTTCCCGCTCCATCATCGACAGCCTGGGCCAGGTGCTGGTTCATGGCATCGACCTGATGCCCGGCAAGCCCTCCATCCTCGGCATCGTGGACGGCAAGCTGATCGTCGGGGCTCCGGGATATCCGGTCTCGGCCGTGGTCTGCTTCGAGGAGCTGCTCATCCCGCTTTTGTCCTGGCTGTCCCGCAAGACGCCTCCGGTTCGACCGGTGGTGGATGTGGAACTGGCGCGCAAGATTCCTTCCAAGCTCGGCACGGAAGAGCTGGTCCGACTGGCCATCGGCCGGGTTGGGGAGAAGCTGGTGGCCACGCCTCTGGGACGCGGCGCGGGCATGCTGACCACGCTCATCCGGGCTCAGGGCGTGACCCGCATTCCGGTGGACAGCGAGGGCGCCGAGGCCGCCTCGAAGGTCCGGGCCGAGCTGCTTGTCCCGGCGGCGGAGCTGGACCAGACCCTGGTCGTGGTCGGCAGTCACGACAACATCCTCGATGTGCTTGGCAACGAACTCATGGGCCTGACCCGGCCGGTGCGCATCGCCTCCAGCCATGTGGGCTCCATGGGTGGACTCACGGCCCTCAAGAACCGTTCGGCGCTCATGGCCGGGACTCATCTCTTCGACGAGCTGAGCGGTGACTTCAACTTTCCCTTTTTCCTCAAGTATCTGCCCGGTCTCAACGTCGCGTGCGTCAATCTGGCCATCCGGCATCAGGGGCTGATCGTGGCCAAGGGCAATCCGCTGGGCATCGGCAAAGTGGAGGATCTCGCCCGGCCCGAGGTGCGCTTCATCAACCGCCAGCGAGGGGCCGGGACGCGCATCCTGCTCGATTATCACCTGCGGCAGGCCGGGATCAGTCCAGAGCAGGTGAATGGGTACGACAAGGAGGAGTTCACGCACATGGCGGTGGCGGTCAACGTGCTCACCGGGACGGCCTCCTGCGGGCTGGGCATTTTTGCGGCCGCGAGCGCCCTGGATCTTGATTTCGTGCCCCTGGCGCGGGAGCGCTACGATCTGGCCTTCCTGCCCGAACATGCGGACTGGAAGACCGAGGTGGCGCTGGAACTGATCCGCTCGGCATCCTTCAAGGAGCGCATCGAGAAGCTGGGCGGGTACGAGACTGCCCTGACCGGCCGCATCATGGAGCCCGGCCAGGGACTTGGGTAACCGGTCAAGAACGCCGAATGGCCGGACTGTTCCGGGACGGCGGGCTGCGTGGAACAGGGAAAACCCGGGTCCCAGGCGTAGTTGAAATGGCGATGATCAGTGTTTTACGTAGCGACGAAGCAGATTGACGGTTGGGGTAGACCTGATAACCCCTTCTTTTTCCTTGACGGCCATGTGCGGTTGAAGTAGCTGCATGATCCTCGCGGGCGGGAGTAGCTCAATGGCTAGAGCATCAGCCTTCCAAGCTGAGGGTTGCGGGTTCGAGTCCCGTTTCCCGCTCCACGAGAAAATGGCGGCATAGCCAAGTGGTAAGGCAGAGGTCTGCAAAACCTCCATTCTCCAGTTCAAATCTGGATGCCGCCTCCAAGCACCTGCGGGAGTAACTCAGTGGTAGAGTGCAACCTTGCCAAGGTTGAAGTCGCGAGTTCAAATCTCGTTTCCCGCTCCAGATTTTTCGGCCGGTCCCTGACCGGCCTCTCGCGTTTGGCTATCCCGTAGCATAGCAAACCGGCCGGTCCCTGACCGGCCTTTCTTTTGCCCAAAATATGTCCGGGGCCAAAAAAAAGCTCCCGGAAGGGAGCTTTGGAGCGCAGAAGGCAGGAACTTTATATTTCGCCCATGGAGTGGCGCAACCTGAGTTCGTTCAGGATGGCGTTTTCGTAGTGCATTGACGGCGGCTCTTCGTGTTCCGTGGGTTCGAGATAGCGGTCGAGCATCTGGCTTTCTTCCCAGAAATCGAGCAACTCGTCGTTGCCGAGGATCTTGAGCTGGTCTTCCAGGGTGAAGGGATCCTCATTGGGAAGGAATCGTGCCATGAACTGCTCCTTGGACGTGAATGGTGAACGGTTAGGTACGGATCGACCAATACGCACCCGCTTCAGACCTGTCCACCAAAATGTCCGGCATTGGCGGTACTCTTTGCGGGAGGCTGTCCGCGTCGCGCGCAAGTGCTTGACCTTGCCTCTCTTTTGGGCAACGTAAAACGATTCTGTGCAAAGAGGTCAAGCGCCTGTTCGCACATGGCCATGGCTCCAAGCCGCTCCTTCCCGGGGGCGGCTTTTCCCCGTTGCTTTCAATCCGGACCGGTCGTCACGTGATCATTCCCCAAGCCTTGCAGAAGCTTATCGACGGAGCAGAGCGTCAAACCAGAATCTTCAAGAGCGGTCCCGCCTCGCAGATGTATCTGGCCCAGGCGCTGCTCGAAAAGGGTCACAATGTCGTGCTGGTGCTGCCGCCGAGCGCGGATCTGCCCCTTTACGATTCCCTGGCGCGCCTCTTTTCGCCCGAGGACAGGAACCTTCCCTTCTGGGAAAGGCGCTGGCTGCGCTTTCCTCATTATACCGTGGAGGACCCGCGCCGGTCTCCCTGGCCGGAACGATGGCGGGCCCTTTTTGCCCTGGCCCGGAAAAGGCGTGGGCGCGGAGTGCTGCTGCCGCTTGAAAATCTGATCCAGAAATGGCCGCATCCCGAACTCCTGCAGCGCGAGCATCTGGAGCTGTCGGAGGGCGAGGAGATTTCCCAGGAGGATCTCCTGGAGACGCTGGTCAATTGGGGATATGCGCGCGTTTCCATGGTCACCGCCGTGGGCGAGACCTCCCTGCGTGGCGATATCATGGATATCTTCTGCCCCGGATATGACCATCCGCTGCGGCTGGAGTTTTTCGGCGACACCCTGGAACGGATCAGGCTCTTTGAACCCATGTCCCAGCGATCGCGCGCCGATCTCAAATCCCTGACCATCCTGCCCGTGGCCGGATGCATTGGCGCCGATACCTACAGGGAAGAGGCCCGGAGCATGTTCGACGGATGGCTGCGCCTGGGAGAGATCTCAAAGCCTGTGCGGGCGGAACTTGAAAAGGAGCTTATGCAGGTCCATCCGCACCTGCCGCCGAGCATGTACTATCCCCGGACCGTGGGCCTTGAGGCCTGGCTGCCCGAAGGAAGCGTGTTTGTCATGGCCGAGGCCCAGGACCTGCGGACCAAGCTCGACGAGACAAGCTGGGCCTGGCAGAATTTTTTTCGCGACGACGAGCGGCAATGGCCCCGTCACGGCCTGATCCAGACCCCTGGCGATGTGCGCAAGACCTGGGAGGACAACCGCCAGATCCTCTGCGAAAGCCTGGTCATGGGCGTGCGCGAGGATGGACTGGACCTGCCCGAAGAGGGGGTGAACTCCTTCGAGGATCTTTTCTGGACTCCGGAAAGCCGCTCCCGGCCATGGCGGGCGCTGATGCAGGAGCTTGCCGTCTGGCGCAAAACCTACGCCCAGACCATCTTCTGTTTCCATACCGAGCAGTCCCGCAAGAAATTTCTGCAGCTCGCGGCCCAGGACGATCATGTGCTCAAAACCGAGTACGAGGCTGCGGGCAGGGGGATCTTCGCGTTGGTCGGCTCCCTGGGACACGGCATGCGCCTGCCCTGGGCCGAGATTCAGATCCTGCCAGAGTCCGTGCTCCAGCCGGGCGCTCCCAAGGCGCAACGCAGCGCGGGCAAGGCATTCAAGGGTCTCGATGCCTTCGACGAGCTTGAAAGCGGAGACCTTCTGGTCCATCGCGACTACGGCCTGTGCCGGTTTGGAGGCTTGCACCGCATCAAGTTCGGGGATGTAGCCAACGACTACCTGCTGTTGCAGTATGATGGCGAGGATCGGCTCTATCTGCCCGTGGACCGCCTGGGGCAGGTGCAGCGCTACAAGGGGCCCGATGGCGCGGCTCCGGCCCTGGACCGTCTGGGCAGTTCGGCCTGGAGCAAGGCTCGCGAGCGCACCCGCCAGTCCATCGCCAAGATCGCGCGCGATCTGGTAGAGATGTACGCTTTCCGCAAGATTACCAAGGGATTTCAGTATAATCCCATCTCGGAACTCTACTGGGAATTCGAGGCCAGCTTTGGATTCGAGGAGACCCGCGATCAGGAAAAGGCCATCGCCGATGTCCTCGCCGACATGGAAAAACCCGAACCCATGGACCGGCTGGTCTGCGGCGATGTGGGTTTCGGCAAGACCGAGGTGGCCCTGCGCGCGGCCTTCAGGGCGGTCCTGGACGGCAAGCAGGTGGCCTTGCTCTGTCCGACCACCGTCCTGGCCGAGCAGCACTACCAGACCTTCCGGCAGCGCATGGAGCCGTTCTCCATCACCGTGGGGCTGCTGAGCCGCTTCGTGCCCGCGGCCGGACAGAAACGGACCCTGGAAGCCGTGCGGCGCGGGCAGGTGGACGTCCTGATCGGCACCCACCGCATGCTCTCCAAGGACGTGGAGTTCTCCAACCTGGCCCTGCTGATCCTCGACGAGGAACAGCGCTTCGGCGTCAAGCACAAGGAGCGCATCAAGAAGATGCGTTCGACCATCGACGTCCTGACCCTGACCGCCACGCCCATCCCGCGTACCCTGCAGCTCTCCCTGTCCGGCATTCGCGGCCTCAGCGTCATCGAGACTCCGCCGCGCGACCGCAAGCCCGTGGAGACTTCCCTGCTGGAGCGCGATCCGGCCCAGCTCAAGGCCATTCTGGAGCGCGAACTGGCCCGGGGCGGCCAGGTTTTCTGGGTTTACAACAGGGTGCAGGGCCTGGAGCGGGTGGTGGAGTTCGTGTCGTCGCTGGTCCCCGGGGCCCGGGTCGGCATGGGTCATGGGCAGATGAAGGCCCAGGACCTTGAAGAAACCATGCACAGGTTCTGGCACGGCGAACTCGACGTGCTCGTGTGCACGGCCATCATCGAGTCGGGGCTGGATTTTCCCCGCGCCAACACCCTCATCGTCGACCAGGCACAGCTTTTCGGACTGGGGCAGCTTTACCAGCTGCGCGGCCGGGTGGGGCGTTCCAGCGAGCAGGCCTACGCCTATTTCATCATTCCCGATCTGGACCGCCTGCAGGAGACCTCGCGCAAACGGCTCAAGATCATTCTCGACATGGATTACCTCGGGGCCGGATTCAAGGTGGCCATGGAGGACCTGCGTCTGCGCGGAGCCGGGAACATCCTCGGCGAAGCCCAGTCCGGGACCATCGGCAAGGTGGGTCTGGACCTCTTTTTGGAGATGCTCGAAGAGGAGGTCACCAGGCTGCGCGGCGGCAAGGTCGAGACGGAGATCGAACCCGAGCTCAACCTCGGCTTCCAGGCCCTCATCCCCGAGGAATACGTGGCCGACGGCAAGGAACGGTTGCATTACTACAAGGCTTTGTCCTCCTGTCACGATGAGGGGGCCATCGTAGAAATCGTGGACGACATGCGCGACCGCTTCGGCTCCCTGCCCGAGGCGCTGAAAACCTTCGTGGCCGTGCTCATGATCAAGATCGATGCGCGTAGGCTGGGCGCGGTGCGGGTGGACCTGTTCGAGGAGCGGGCGCTCATCCATTGGGACGAAACCCGGCATAACGTGGACCTCTCCAAGCTCATGGACTGGGTGGGCGAAAATGCCTCCTGCGCCCGGATTCTGCCGCCGGCCAAGCTGGAGCTGCGCCTTGTCGCCGGGTCCTCGCCGACCCTGGCCATGCATTCGCTCAAGGACATGCTGCTGGTGCTCAGGGAGCGGATCAAGCTGTGAAGGGCCGTGCCGGGGGCTTCCCAAGTTTGAACTGGACTCGGTCAGGACTGAAGGGTAGTACGTTGGGCGCATTGTCAACTTTGTCGCGAGCAGCCGGACGGTTTTTCGGGCGCCTTCTTAACAGGCCCGGATAATGATGCGCGGGGCATGGGGGCTTGCGATGTTCCTCAAAAATAATAAAATGAGACCTGATTTATGAAAAAATGCGGTATTCGTGCTGTTTTGGTGCTTTCTCTTCTCTTTGTCCTCGCGGGCCTCGGACAGGCCGCGCAGCTGGTCGATCGCATCGTGGCCGTGGTCAATGGCGAGATCATCACCTTTCAGGACTTGCAGCAGCAGATCCGTCTTGTCATAGGGCAGACCCCAGATCCCGAAACGGCCGGAAAAATCGCTCCCCAGGTGCTCGACGACATGATCGACGGGATCATCCTGCGTCAGGAAGCGCAGCGGCTCAAGATCGAGGTCTCCGATTCCGAGGTGGAGAACGAAATCCGCCAGTTCAAGGCCAGGCGCCGTTTGACTGAAGAGGATTTCGAGCGCACGTTGCGTCTTCAGGGCCTGACCCCCGAACAGTTCAAGGAGCGCAGTCGCGAAGACATCATCAAGCACAAGATGCTCGGCTACATGGTGCGCCGCAAGGTCGTGGTCACCCAGGAAGAGATTGACGCCTACAAGGCCCGGAACAGCGCTGAGCTGACCACCGAACGCATCGTGGACGTGCAGATGCTCGTGCTCGTGGACGAGGAGCGCGCCAATTCTCTTTGGAAGTCGCTCAGCGCCGGAGAAATCAGCCTGGATGAGGCCGTGGCGCAATATTCCATCGGCCCCAAGGTCGACAATGGCGTCATGAGCGATGTGCGTTGGCGGGAATTGGCCGAACCATGGCGCGAAGGCCTGCGGGATCTGGATGCGGGCGAGATGGGCAAGCCATTTCTGATCGAGGACAAATGGGTCATCCTGAAACTGCTGAATCGTCGGGACGGGGCGCGTCAGGAACAGGCGGCCATGGATGAAGAGGTGCGGGAAGCCATCATGCGTCCCAAACTCGAAGAGCGCTTCAAGGAATACATGAATGGCTTGCGCGGCAAGGCCATCATCCAGAAGAAGCTTTAGGTCTGCGTTTCGACAAACCATGCATGGAGTTTCCAGAATATGGATTTGATTGAGATCGGAACGGCACTGCGCGAAGGCCGGGAACAAAAAGGGCTGACAGTCGAGGCGGTCGAAGAGAAGACCAAGATCGCCCCTTCCGTCATTATCGCCCTTGAAGAAGGCAACAGCGCCAGGTTTCCTCACGCAGTCTATGCCAGGGGTTTCGTGCGGAGTTACGCCTTGCTGCTGGGATTGGACGCGCAGGAATTGTGCGCTCATTTCAGTCGTGAATACCCCGTGCCCAAGGACAACGACCAGTCGGAATCCCATGCGCCCCATATTCACGTGAAGATGCACGATTCGGGCAGCGTCGTGACCACCGTGCGCATCGCCGCGATTCTGGGCATCCTGCTCCTCGGGGCCTTGGGCTGGTATGTTTTCGATCACTATCGTTCCCAGGTTCCCGAGGCTCCCGCCCCGGTTGAAGAAGAACTGACCCCGCCCGCTCCTCCGGCGGAAGTCTTGCCGTCGGGTTCCCTGCCCGCTCCCATGACCCAGATGCAGGAAGTGGCGGCCACACCGGCGGAAGAGTCCGCTGCGGACACGGTCGCCACCTCTGGTGAAGCGCTGAATGCCACCGCCGAGACGTCCCCCCCTGCCGAGCAAGAGGTCGCCCCGGAGCCGCTGCAGGCTGCCGTAAAGGAATCGGTCGTCGAAGAGGTGCAGGAAGCCAAGACGGAACAGCCCGCCGCTGCCGAGCCCGTCAGGGAGCGCAACCTGCGCATCGTGGCTCATTCCGCGAGTTGGCTGCAGGCGCGGCCCGACGACAAGATCCTGGATTATTTCCTGCGCAAGGGCGAAACGGCCACCATCAATTTCAGCAAGTCCCTGAGCATCAAGTTCGGCAACGCGGGCGGGGTCAAGCTTGAGCTCGACGGCCAGCCCTATCCCTTCGAGGGGGCGCTTGGCGAGGTCAAGACCCTGGTTGTGGAGTAGGCGCGGCAGGCGTGGGACCGGGGATGGTACATGGAATTTTCTGAAAAGGTCCTGGTGCTGCGGGTGGGCACTTTTCGAGAAGCGGACTGCTGGGTCCGTTTTTTTTCTCCCACGCACGGCCTCCTGACCGCTTTCGCCTTTGGCGGACGCCGTAGCCGCAAGCGTTTCTGCGGCTGCCTGGATCAGCTCAGTCTGGTCCATTTTCGTGTCAGCCAGGGCCGGCAGGAGTATTTGTGTCTGCAGGAGGGCACGCTCATCAACGGCTTCGGGGAGCTCAAGCGCGACCTCAAGAAGCTCGGCATGGTCAGCAACTGCGTGCGTTTTTTCGAATCCCTGCCATTCAGTCCGGACGGCTACGCCCCGGCTCACGAGCTTTTGCTTGAGACTCTCGAAGCCCTGGACGAGGAGCGGCCGGGATCATGGTTCATCCCGCTCATGTTCCGCGCCAAGATGGCCTTCTCCCAGGGCTATCAGCCGGATCTGCAGCGGTGCCGTCAGTGCGGAGGGCCTCTTGACGCCCATCACCGCGCCGTGTTCGCCGTGCAGGAAGGCGGCCTTTACTGCCTGCGCTGTCCTTCCGGCGGCGGAGCCAAAATTTCCACTTCCCGCGAAACCTTGAGTCTGCTTCATGGCCTGGCCCGTTCCGGTCCCAGGGAATGGGCGGACTGGGTGCCTTCGGCCAAGGTGCGGGAAGAGTGCGTCCGCCTGGTGGACGCTTTTGTTCAATGTCATCTTGGCCTGACCTGCGAAGGCAACCGTTTTGTGCGGAGCTGAGCGGAATGGATCCCTTTTAAGGAGCTGTGCATGAATTTTCAGGACGTCATTACCAACCTGCAGCGTTTCTGGGCCGATCAGGGCTGTGTGCTGCAGTTTCCATACGACATGGAAGTCGGGGCGGGGACGTTCAACCCGTCTACTTTTTTGCGGGTGCTCGGTCCCGAGCCCTGGAAGGTGGCCTATCCCGAATCCACCCGCAGGCCCACGGACGGGCGCTACGGCGAAAACCCGAACCGCCTGCAGCATTATTTTCAGTTCCAGGTCATCTTGAAGCCGTCTCCGGCCAATGTTCTGGAACTCTACCTGGACAGCCTCGGCGTTCTGGGCATCGACAAGCACGTTCATGACATCCGTTTTGTCGAGGACGACTGGGAGAGTCCGACGCTTGGCGCCTGGGGACTGGGCTGGGAAGTATGGCTCAACGGCATGGAGGTGACCCAGTTCACCTATTTTCAGCAGGTCGGCGGCATCAATCTTGAGCCCATCAGCTGCGAGATCACCTATGGCGTGGAGCGGCTGTGCATGTATCTGCAGGAGAAGGAATCGGTCTACGATCTGGCCTGGAATGATCACGTGACCTACGGCCAGGTCTATCATCAGGCCGAGGTTGAACATTCCAAGTACAATTTCGATCACTCCGATCAGGAGATGCTGCTGGGATTCTTCAATTCCTGCGAGGCCGAGAGCGCGAAACTCTGTGAAGCCGGGCTGCCCTGGCCCGCCTATGATTTCTGCCTGAAATGCTCCCACACCTTCAATCTGCTCGATGCGCGCGGTGCGATTTCGATCACGGAGCGGGCCAAGTACATCGCCCGGGTCCGGGCCCTGGCATCGAATGTGGCCAGGCTTTACGTCGAGCAGCGCGAGGCCATGGGGCATCCGCTTCTGGTATCCTAACCGTCCCGTTTCGGGCTTTTTGATAGGGAGTTTTTTATGAGGCATTTTGTTCTTGAAATCGGCGTGGAGGAAATGCCGGCGCGCTTCCTGCCGCTCCTGGACCGGGAACTGGCGGAACGTTTTTCGGTCCTGCTCACGGAAGCGGGGCTTGAATTCGGTCGCGTCGCCACGGCTTCCACCCCCCGGCGGTTGGTGGTGGACATTTCCGGCCTGGCCGAAGTGCAGAAGACCGAGGAGATCGTCGTTTCCGGCCCTCCCGCGCGCATCGCCTTCGACGAAGCGGGCAATCCGACCAAGGCTGGACTGGGTTTTGCCAAGTCACAGAACGTGGAATTCGATCAGATCCATGTGGAAAAGACGGACAAGGGCGAGTATCTGGCCCTCAAAAAGACCGTCGGCGGGCGCCTGGCCTCCGAGATTCTGGCCGAGACCTGTCTGGGGATTTTGCCGAATCTGACTTTTCCCAAGAAAATGCAGTGGATGGGCAAGGAGTGCACCTTTGGTCGCCCTGTGCGCTGGATTCTGGCCATGCTCGACGACCGGATCGTGCCCTTTTCCTTCGCCGGCCTTGACGCATCCGATCAGACCCGTGGCCATCGGGTCATGGGCCCCGGCCCGTTCACCGTTCCCCACGCCGACGAATACGCCCGAATTCTCAACGATAGCGGCAAGGTCATTCTCGACGCGGCCGACCGCAAGCAGGCCATCAGGGCCGAAGGCGATCGCCTGGCGGCGGAGGTGGGCGGCAGCGTGGAATGGCTTGATTCCCTGCTCGATCAGGTCGCCAATCTGGTCGAGACGCCTCGCGCCATGCTCGGCGGATTTCACGAGAAATTTCTGGAGCTCCCGGCCGAGGTCCTGCTGACCAGCATGGAAACGCACCAGAAGAGTTTTGGCCTGCGCGGCGCGGACGGGAATCTGCTGCCGTATTTCCTGACTGCGGCCAACATCGAGTCGCGTGAACCTGCGCTGGTGCGCAAGGGGTGGGAGAGGGTGCTTCGCGCCCGCCTGGAGGACGCCCGTTTCTTCTGGGAGGCCGACTGCGCCGCGACCTTCGACCATTGGCTGGACAAGCTCGACAAGGTCATTTTCATCGGTCCTTTGGGAACCATGGGCATGAAGACGCGCCGGCTCGAAAAGCTTGCGGCATTCATCGCCTCCGTCGTCGCCCCGGAACTTGGCGAGTCCATGGCCCGCGCCGGACGCCTCTCCAAGGCCGATCTGGTCTCGGAGATGGTTTACGAATTCGACGACCTGCAAGGCAAGATGGGCGGCATCTACGCCCGGCGCAAAGGGGAAAGCGAGACCGTGGCCGAGGCGCTCTACGAGCAGTACCTGCCCGCCGGTCAGGATTCGCCGCTGCCTTCAAGCATGGCCGGAGCAATTCTGTCCCTGGCCGACAAGCTCGACAATCTGGCGGGCTGCTTCGGGCTTGGCATGGTGCCCACGGGCGCTGCCGACCCCTACGCGCTGCGTCGCAGCGCCCTTGGCGCGTGTCGCATCATCCTGGAAATGGGCCTTCGGGTGGACATCGAGATCCTGCTGCGCGAAGCCCAGAAAGGCTACTCCGACGTGAGCTGGAAGTTCGGCGAGGAAGAGGCCCTGGAAAAGCTCATGGACTTCTTCGGACAGCGCCTGCGCGCCTACTGGAACGCCAAGGGCATCCCGACCCTGGTGCTTGAGGCGGCCATGGCTCCCGGTTTCGCGGACATCCACGACACCTGGCTGCGTGTTCGCGCCCTTGCGGACTTCAGCCGCGAAGATGATTTCGAGGCTTCGGTTCTGACCTTCAAGCGTGCGGCGAACATCATCCGTAAACAGGCCGATCAGGATCTTTCCGGGACAGTGCGTGAGGATCTTCTTGAGATCGATGCAGAGAAATCATTCTGGTCCACGCTGCAGGCGATCGAGCCTGTCTGGGCTGAACTGGCGGCCACGGAGGACTATCCGAGCATGCTGTCCCGCCTGCGGGTGCTGCGGCCGGCCGTGGATGAATTCTTCGACGGGGTCATGGTCATGTGCGAAGATCCCGGACTGCGCGCCAATCGCCTGAATCTGCTTTATCGCCTGGTCAATACCCTGGGGCGCGTCGCGGATTTCGGAAAATTCCAGGTCTAGGCTACCCAAGGCTTGACAGATCGCGAATGCTTCGGCTAATGACGCCGGATTGCAGAGGCATCTTGATGCTGATAGAAACACGCGTTTAATTTGAGAAGGAGTTATATTTTGGCCAATCACAAGTCTGCCCTGAAGAGACACCGCCAGAGCCTGAAGGCTCGCGAGCGCAACAGAATGATGAAAACTCGGGTGAAGAACGCCACAAAGGCTTTGCATGCAGCCATCGAGTCCAACGACAACGAAGCCGTCGCAAACGCCCTGAAGAACGTCACCTCCATTCTGGACAAGGCCGCGAGCAAGAAGATCGTGCACTGGCGTACCGCAGCCAGAAAGATTTCCAGGCTCTCCGTGGCCTCGAACAAAATCTAGTCACTCTACGCCTTCAATTCAGTCACGAAAGCCCGTCATGATGCTGCATGACGGGTTTTTTGTTTTTTTGGGGGTAAGAATAGGTCCTATAGGACCCATGGGACCTATGAAAAGCCCAAGAATTGACACCGCTGTGCGATAGGGTTATCGATTATCGTTCAACAGTCTTTTTTCTTTGTTTTTTCATCAAAATTTTCGGAGGTTTCCATGAACGCGGCAAAATGTGTCATTGCGCTTGTCGCCTTTCTGTTGACTTGTGTTCCGGCCTTTGCGGCCGATGCAATCAAGATCGGCGCCATCCTTTCCGTGACCGGTCCGGCGTCCTTCCTGGGCGAACCCGAAAAGAACACGCTGATCATGCTTCAGGATCAACTTAACGCCGCTGGCGGGGTGAATGGTCAGCAGGTCGAAGTCATCGTTTACGATGACGAATCGGACGTGAACAAGTGCGTCATGGCCGCCAAGAAGCTGCTTGATCAGGACCAGGTGGCCGTGGTCATCGGACCCAGCATTTCCGGCAACACCTTGGCCATCTCCAAGTTTTTCTCTTCCGCCGAAGTGCCGCTGGTTTCCTGCGCCGCCGCCGAGAAGATCGTGCGCCCCGTGGATCCGTGGGTGTTCAACACTCCGCAGCTTGACCGCCACGCCGTGACCAGAATCCTCCAGGACGCCAAGGCCAAGGGGTATTCAAGGCTCGCCATTTTGACCGTATCCGACGGCTACGGCCAAGCCGGGCGTGGAGTTCTGAAGGAGCTCATCCCCGCACAAGGATTCGAGCTTGCCGCCGATGAGGTCTACGGACCCAAGGACACCGACATGACCGCGCAGCTGACCAAGATCAAGGGCGCAGGCGCGGACGCCATCATTTGCTGGGGCACCAATCCCGGCCCGGCCGTGGTCGCCCGTAACCGTGTCCAGCTGGGCCTGACCGTGCCTTTATACATGAGCCACGGCGTGGCCTCGAACAAGTTCATCGAGCTTGCCGGGGATGCCGCCGAAGGTCTCATTCTGCCCGCCGGCCGCCTGGTGGCGGTGGAGCAGGTCCCGGCCGATCACCCCCAGAAGGCCGTGCTTGAAGCCTATGTGGAGGGATACACCAAAACCTACGGCACCCAGATTTCGTCTTTTGGCGGTTATGCCCATGACGCCTTCGCGCTGGTCATGGAAGCCATCGCCAAGGGCGGTTCCGCCAAATCAGCCGATATTCGCGACAACCTGGAAAAAATTTCAGGCTTCGCGGGCACCTCGGGAGTGTATACCTATTCACCCGAGAATCATAACGGCCTCGACGAGTCCGCATTCATCATGGTCACCATCGAAAACGGCGCCTGGAAGGCCCTGAACTAAATCATTAAATGAGCAGAAGCCGGCGGAGATTCAAGTCCGCCGGCTTTTTTCATGTGAGAAAATGGATCCATCCAGCCTGCTGCAATATCTGATCACGGGGCTCACGCTGGGCAGTACCTACGGGCTCACTGCCTTGGGTTTCACCATCATCTTCAACACCACCGGCGTCATCAATTTCGCCCAGGGTGAATTTGTCATGCTCGGCGGGATGATGAGCGTCTACTTCATGCACTCCCGGGGTTTTAGCGAGCCTGCGGCAGTGGTGCTGGCGGTTCTCGGGGCGACCATGGCCGGTGCCCTGGTGGAGCGCCTGGCCATCCGCCCGGTGCGGGACTGCCCGACCATCAACCTGATCATCATCACCATCGGCGTTTCGATTTTCATTCGTGGTTTGGCCATGTTGCTTTGGGGCAAGGACACTCACGTTCTCGAACCTTTTTCGGGAAATCAGCCGATCATGTTCCTTGGCGCCGCCATCATGCCGCAGGCCATCTGGGTCCTGGTCATAAGCCTTTTTCTGCTCGGCGCCCTGAAGATGTTTTTCTCCGGGACCATCCACGGCAAGGCCATGCTGGCCTGCTCCTTTGATTCCAAGGCCGCATCGCTGGTCGGCATCGGCGTGCAGCGCATGGTGCTTCTGTCGTTCATGATCTCCGCCCTGGTCGGCGCCGTCGGCGGCGTGATTCTGGCTCCCATCACCATGACCTCCTATGACGTCGGCATCATGCTCGGTCTCAAAGGGTTCGCGGCCTGCATTCTGGGCGGACTGGGCAATCCTTTCGGGGCGGCGGCCGGGGGCGTCATCCTCGGGGTGCTGGAATCGTTTGGGGCAGGGTTTGTGTCCTCGGCCTACAAGGACGCGCTGGCCTTTGTCATTTTGCTGATTCTTCTTTTCGTCAAACCTTCCGGCCTCTTCGGCCTCAAAGACTCCAAGAGGGTGTGAAGTGGCGTATCGAAAGGACATGATCTGGCTGGCGTTTTTCTTCGGGTTGCTGATGCTGGCCCCGGCGCTGCTGCCGAACAACTATTATCTGACCATCCTCATCCTGGGATGCCTGCACGCCATGAACGCCGTGGGCCTGTGCCTGCTGGTCGGGCATGCCGGACAGATTTCCCTGGGACATGCCGGCTTCTATGGCCTGGGCGCGTACACCAGTTCCTACCTGAGCACGACCGTGGGTCTGTCGGTCGGCCTGTCCATGCTCTCCGGCGTGGCCCTGACCGTGGTGGTCAGCATTCTTGTGGGATTGCCGTCCCTGAAGCTCAAGGGGCACTACCTGGCCATGGCCACTTTGGGGTTTGGCATCATTCTTTCCATCCTCTTCACCGAGACCGTGGACATAACCGGTGGTCCGTCCGGTTTTGTGGGCATTCCACGCCTGTCCCTTTTCGGTTTTGAGCTGCGCAAGGATGTGACCCTCTATCGCGCCGTGGCCGTGATGCTGTGCCTCATTGTCTGGTTTTCCTTCAATCTGCTGCACAGCCGCGTTGGCCGGGCCCTGCGCGCCCTGCACACCTCGGAGAGGGCGGCCGAGGCCATGGGGGTGGACATCGCGCGATACAAGCTCCTCGTCTTCGTTCTTTCCGCAGCCTTTTCCGGTATCGCAGGGGTTCTTTACGCCCATTACCTGACCTTCATCGCCCCTTCGTCTTTTGGCTTCATGTTTTCCGTGGAGCTGATCGTCATGGTTGTGCTGGGTGGCATGATCAGCGTGCCGGGAGCCATTGTGGGGGCTTTTTTCGTCACCGTTCTGCCCGAATTCCTGCGTGCCTTCGAGAACATCGAGGTTCTGCTCTTCGGCGCCATCCTGATTCTGTGCATGATGTTCCTGCCCGACGGCATGGCCGGGGGCTGGAACAGGCTGTGGTCCTGGGGCAAGGCCCGTCTTTCGGGGGCAGCCCATGAATAGCCCGATTCTTGGATGCAGCGGCATCAGCGTGCGTTTCGGAGGGGTTCAAGCCCTGGCGGACATTCATTTTGAGGCCATGCGCGACGAGATCACGGCCATCATCGGTCCCAACGGAGCGGGCAAGACAACGCTCCTCAATGTCATCTCCGGCATGGTCACCCCAAGCCATGGCACCCTGACCTTCGAGGGGCGTGGCATCACGGCCCTTCCGGCGCACGAAAGGGCCTGGGGCGGAATGGTGCGCACCTTTCAGAATCTGGAGATTTTTTCCAACATGACGGTGCTTGAGAATGTGACCATGGGCTGCCACGGGCGACTGTCCCTGCCTGCCTGGCACAGCCTCCTGCGCACGCCGAAATCGCGACGCCTGGAAGACGAGGTCCGCCGCGAAGCCCTGGAAGCGCTTGATTTCGTGGGTATGGCCGACCTGGCTTCAGTCACGGCCAAGGATCTGGCCTTCGGCAAACAGCGACTGCTCGAACTGGCTCGTGCGCTGGCGGCGCGGCCAAAGCTCCTGCTGCTCGATGAACCGGCGGCCGGACTCAACATAGCCGAAACTCAGGTCCTGGCCGACCTGATCATGCGCATTCGCGACACCTATAATCTTTCCGTCATCCTGGTCGAACATGACATGGAACTTGTGATGCGCATCAGCGACTCCATCCTGGTGCTGTGTTTCGGGCAGACCATCAGTCGCGGCACCCCGGCCCAGGTCCAGAAGGACCCCAAGGTCATCGCCGCATATCTGGGCGGGGACGAGGACTGATCATGCAGCCCACACTTCTTTCACTCAAGAACATGGACGTCTTTTACGGCCGCATCCATGCCGTGCGCCGCGCCACTCTGCACGTGCGCCAGGGCGAGATCGTGGCTCTCATCGGCGGCAACGGCGCGGGCAAGACCACCATGCTCTGCACCATCTCCGGGTTGATCCGACCCGGGCAGGGCAGCGTCATTTTTGGCGAGGAGGATCTGGTACGGCGCAGTCCGGAACAGATTGTGCGCGCCGGAATTTCGCATGTGCCCGAGGGGCGACTCGTGTTCAGCCCGCTTTCCGTCGAGGACAATCTGCGCCTGGGCGCCTATACGCGTCCGCGATTCCGGCAGCGCGCCGGCATTGCCGAGGATCTTCAGACCATGTACTCCATGTTCCCGGTCCTGCGCGAGCGCCGCACTCAGGCCGCCGGGACCTTGTCCGGCGGCGAGCAACAGATGCTGGCCATCGGCAGGGCGCTCATGGCCCGTCCCAGGCTGCTGCTTCTGGATGAGCCGGGCATGGGGCTGGCCCCGCTTGTGGTCAAGGATATTTTTCACCACATTGTGGAACTGCGCGATCGTCTTGGCCTGACAGTGTTGCTTGTGGAGCAGAACGCCCGTAGCGCGCTCAAGATCGCCGACAGGGGGTATGTACTGGAAAACGGACGGGTCATCCTGCAGGGCACGGCCGATGAGCTACTTGCCAATCGCGATGTGCAGCGCGCTTATCTGGGCCGCGAGCTGGATGCTTGAAAAGGTTCAATCGTCATGTTGCTGAGTGCGAAACGAATCAGCAAGAATGTCACAATTCACTTGGAACTTGTGCGACCTTGCGTCTTACACATGATCCTTTTCTAAATTCCAGCGCATTATCCTGAATTTTAAGGGTTTATAGGGGGTAGAAGATGTACTGGCAAAGCGAGTATGAATGCATGGAGCGTGGCGAGCTGGAGCTTTTGCAGCTTGAGCGGTTGCAGGCAACATTGAACCGCGTGGCGCGCAACGTGCCGCTCTACCGCAAGCGCTTCGCGGAGCTTGGCATCGATCCTTACGACGTGCAGTCCCTTGAGGATGTGAAGCGGCTGCCTTTCACCACCAAGGAAGATCTGCGGCAAAACTATCCGTACGGCCTTTTTGCCGTACCCCTGCGCGATGTCGTGCGCATGCAGGCCTCCACGGGTACCACCGGCAAGCCAACGGTGGTGGGATACACCTCCGGCGATGTGCGTCGCTGGTCCGAGCTGGCCGCACGCATCCTTACGGCGGGCGGGGTGACCAAGGATGACGCCGTGCAGATCGCCTTCAATTATGGCCTTTTTACCGGCGCTTTCGGCGTCCATTCCGGGGCGGAGCTGATCGGCGCATCTGTCATCCCCAGTTCTGGTGGGGACGCCAGACGCCAGATTTCCATCATGCAGGATTACCGGACCACGGCCCTGGTCTGCACTCCCAGCTATGCTCTGCACCTTGCCGACACACTGGATGAGATGGGCGTCAACAAGACCGCGCTCAGTCTGCGCTTCGGCCTGTTCGGTTCGGAGCCCTGGACCGAGGAGACCCGCCGGGAAATCGAGAGCCGGTTGGGCATTCAGGCCACGGACAATTACGGCTTGAGCGAAATAACGGGCGTGGCGGGGGAGTGTCTGGAACGGGCCGGTTTGCACATCAACGAGGATCATTTCCTGGCCGAGATCGTGGACCCGGACACCGGCGAGGTTCTTCCCGCAGGCGCAAAGGGTGAGCTGGTCCTGACCACGTTGACCAAGGAAGCCTTTCCCCTGATTCGTTTCCGAACCGGGGACCTGACCACGCTCATTGACGCGCCCTGCCCCTGCGGCAGGACGTTAAAGCGCATGACCCGCATCCCGGGCCGCAGCGACGACATGCTCATCATTCACGGAGTAAACGTCTTTCCGGCCCAGATCGAGGCGGTCATCGCCGGCACGGGCCTGACCGATCCTCATTATCAGATCGTACTGGACCGGGTCGGACATATGGACCTGGCCACCATCAAACTCGAAGCCCCGGAATCCTTCTGTACTGACTCCATCAAGAAATCACAGCGCATCCTCGAAAACGTGCGCATCCGTCTGCAAACGGAACTGGGCGTTGCATTTGAGGTCCGATTGGTGGAGCCGAGGACCATCGAAAGAGTCAACGGCGGCCGGATCGTGGATCGTCGCAAGATGTAGGGCTCGCAAAGCGCCAAAACGTGCGTCTCTGGCCGGGCTGAAGTGGCTCTGCTTGTTTTAACACGTTCGCCCGTTTCTTAAGTGGAATATCGGCTTTTCTGACTCTGCCTTCTCACTGGCGACATTCATTCGGCGTAAGCCTCGTCAGGTGCTTTCTTGCCCAACAGTGAATGTAGACGCTTTTGATTGAACCTAAACATATATTCTATGATCGATATTCAGGCATTGCTCGCTATTTCGTATTCGCAAAAAAGTACAAGAAATGTTAATTTCCAGTATCATGCTGTTTAATTTATTCGATTATACTTTAAAATTTTCTCTTTTACCACATCATAAATAAAAAAAACAATAAATTTTGGATACTCAAACATATATCTATTAAATAATTTTGGTTCATCGTAAATTCGATACATCCAACGTAAATTTAACTTATCAATCCACCTTGGATAATAATCGATTCCTTGCGAAGCTGTTTGATGCAAAAAAGCGCCACACGTATAACCAATTCCATGCCATCCAGTAGCGATTAGATCTAGTAAGAATTTTTCCTGATAAGGTGCTCCCATTCCAATAATAACAAGTTCATACTCACCTTTACATAATTCAAGAATAACATTTGAACGTTCATCTATAGATGAAAAAAAACCAGATGAAGTGTATTCAATACGCAAATCTGGAAATATAGATTGAAAAATTTTGCTGGATCTTTCTGCAACTCCAGCTTCCCCGCCAACTATAGCCAAGCGCCAACCGTGTTGACTCGCTGTGGAAAAGACGATTGGTGCTAGGGAAGTCATATCAAAACTTCGCCGAGTCGTTCTGATTCCAAGAATCCTACATAATATTTTTAATGCGATTCCGTCAAAATATAGACGATCAAATTTCTCGATTGCGTATATATTTCTACGAGCTACATTATAAGTAAAAGGGTTGAGAAAAGTCGCAATACCTTTCGACAAAGGTTGGTCGCTCGCCTTGCGTCTCAGAATATCAATCATTTGGATCTCGCGGTGTGGGTTTTTGAAAGTCGCGGCAACATTGCATAGTCTTTTTTTCTAAAAACTTTCTTTGTTGAATCTTTCACTACTTCGCTGCCCAGAAATAATGCCCCAACTGCAGAAAAGATTACGACCATTCCTTGATAAAAGAACATCGGATTCGCAAATTGTAGCACCGTTTGTTGTGACCATATCATTATTATCAAATATACGGCAGTATATTGTTGTATAATTTTCAATTTTCTTAGTTTTATTATCCAAAATGTAAGAATTGAAATTGCTATAATACCTAAATCCGTGAAAAAGTTGCATTGAATATACAGTTTTGAAACATTTTGCACTTGAAATAAATCAATGATATCGGTATATTGAACTTGCTTTTC
>NZ_JADBGG010000010.1:0-90908 GCF_014873765.1 Desulfomicrobium macestii
CGACGAGCTCTGGATGGGCCCATTCTCGGTCGCCATATGCTTGAGCATACCCGTTATGCTGTGGAAGAATTTGCAGAACTTGACGCACACAACTGACACGTAGGTCTGCCCCTACGGTGGGATGGCCTGGAAACGATCATTGCGTTGTTGGCCTGGGATTCACACCGCGATTGGGCAGACACATAGGTCTGCCCCTACGATGGGACGGCCGGGGATCCGCACCGCGTAGGGGCGGTCCTGCGTGACCGCCCTTCTTCGGCCCTGCGTGGCCGCCCGGGCAGACCCGTAGGTCTGCCCCTACGGGTGTTATGGTGGGCATTGTTTGGGATTGCGGCGCGATTGTAGGGGCGAAAAATTTTTCGCCCGTACGGTGGGACGGGCCGGGATCGATCGTTGCGTTGTTGGCCTGGGATTCACACCGCGATTGGGCAGACACGTAGGTCTGCCCCTACGGGGATTCTGGGGGCATTGTTTGGGATCACGCCCCTACGGTTGTTCGTAGAAGACGTATGTTGAAAATTCCGAGACCTCGAAATAGACCTTCTTTTCGTTTGCGCCGGGCAGGCCGTCCAGGTTCGTATCCGCGATGCCGTATCCGAAACGGTATCCACGGGCCTGGCTGTCGGAGGTGCCGTAGGCCGTTGAGAGTTTGTCTATCTTGACGAAACGGCGCACCAGCTTGTCTCCGGAATAGACCTCAAGCACCCCGTTGGTGCCGGTCCAGTTCTGGATGGTCCGGCCGAGCTGGTTCTGGGCTTCCTGCGTGCATCCAAAAAATCCAAGGGCCAGCAACACAATCAGTAGTCGTCGCATGTCGTCTCCTTTTTTTGTTTTTTCGCCCGGACGATTCGTCACCAACCATCACCCGCCCTTGGCGCACAGCTTGGACCAGCCCGGAAGCTCGTCCCATGCCCTGCGAATTTCGGATTCATGACTGACCGTGAGCGGATCGAGCTTGCGCAAGGCGGACCGGAATGCGGGGCCGTGGTTGCGATGCTCCACATGACAGAGCTCGTGCAGAATCACATGTCTCGCCAGCTCCTGCCGCAAAAAAAGCAGCTTGGCGTTGAGACTGATCCCGAAACGCGCGGAACAGCTTCCCCATCGTCCCTGCTGGTTGCGCACCCGCACCCCGCTTATACCCACTCCATGCGCCGCCGCAAGATCCCGGCACAAGGGTGCCAAATTGACTTTGCCCATCTCCACGAGCCAGCGCTGCAGAACAAGCGCGCCTGCAAGTGTCTCTCCTTGCGGCAGGAAAATTCGAAGCATGTCCCCGGTGACCGCAAGCCTGGTCCGGGGCCCTGTTTCGTACTGAACGCGGTAGGCGCGACCCAGAAATGGAAGCTCGACGGCCTCGGGCAACGGATTTTGCCCCGGGGCTTCATTGCGGGCCGACAGCTGGGCCAGATGGCTCTGAATCCACTTTTGATGACGTTCGAGAATGGCCGGAACTTCGGAGGTCGAGACGCGGTAGGGCAAGACTATCTCAAGGCCCTGACACGAGCGCATCTTGAGCCAGACCTTGCGCGCGCGATGGCTGCGGGTAACTGTGACGGGAATGGATTGCCAGTGCATGAATGAAAAAGGGCGGCTTAAAGCCGCCCCCGTTTTACCAGATGTTTTCGCGTTGAGTCGCCAGGGCTTTGACTTGCTCGTCATAGTCCGAGAATCCGGCCTGATGCAGGGCATCGAGCACCGTGGTTTCCCAATCCCAGTTGGAATAGATGACCGGCTTGTGGAAGATGCTGCGGAAGGAGGCCAGCTCCTGGCGGTAGAAGTCCTCTTTCACGCTGCCCAGGTTGGACTGCAACTGCTCGTGCAGACGGGCCAACTCCCCTTCATACCAGTCCATGAGGTCGGGACCGGAGGTGTTCTTCTTGAGGATGTGCTCGTAACGGTTTTCGGCCAAGAGCATGTGCAGGCGTTCCAGGTGCTGTTCCTGAAGCCAGGCGCCCAGACCCGCGAGCGGGATGTTCTCGGCTTCCACCTCGGCCACGTCGAACTTGGTCTGCTGGTAGGTGTCGGGCACGACGGAAGCCGATACGATGCCGGCGATGCACACGAGACCACGGATGATCTTGGAATTGGATACGCCCTGCCCGCAGAATCCGACCTTCTTGCCGAACTTCTGCCCGGTGAAGATGGTGGTCAGGATGGCCCAGACCACGGCCGGGTCTTCCTCGTCGTAGATGTGGCGCAGCCGCGCGTTGTCGCGGTCCGTGCCGAGGACCAGCTGGGTCATGTCGTTGGAACCGATGGAGAAGCCGTCGAACTCCTTGATGAATTCCTTGGCCAGCACGGCATTGCTCGGGATCTCGGACATGAGGATGATCTTCAGGCCGTTGTCGCCGGAGTGAATGTTGTGCACCTGACCCAGATAACGCTTCATGGAGCGTGCTTCTTCAAGGGTGCGCACGAAGGGCAGCATCAGATGCAAATTGGCGCCGCCGAATGCGCCACGCGCCAGCTTGAAGGCCTCCAGCTCCCAGTCATGGATGTTGCGGGACACGCCGCGATATCCGAGCATGGGATTGTCTTCATGGCCCTCGAAGAGCAACCCGCCGAGCAGATTGCGATATTCGTTGGTTTTGTAGTCAGTGGTGCGGTAGACGATGGTCTTGCCGTGGAAGGCCATGGAGAAGAGGGCCAGACCCTGGGCCAGGCTCTGGATGTAGAGCTCCTTGCCGCTGCGATAGCCGCGAGACTTGAGGATCTCCTGGATTTTCTCGGGCAGGGTGCGGACATTGTCCATCTCCTGCTGCAGGCCGACTTTCTTGGCCACGTCTTCGCGCATGGCCGAGATCTTTTCCAGGGTGCTGACGATGACCGGATCGCGTTCGATGCGAGCCACGTCCTTGGCGATGGAGTCCTGAATCTCCAGACGCCGGCGCTGGGACTGGGGATCGGCCCCAAGCAGCTCCAGCTCATCGGCATAGCCCATGATGACCGCGACATGATCCCTTAGATTGTGCGACGTCTTGAGCACTTCGAAACGCTGGGTCGCGAACTCCAGGTGCTCGTCAAGCTTCTTGTCCAACTCGCGCAGCTGGCGATGGATGGCCAGCACCTCATCGGTGCCCTTGGCCCCTTCCCTCTCGGTCAATTCTTCCATCTTGCGGGCCAGCCCCGTGACGATGCCCACGTAACTGCGCAACTTGATGTCCAGCGAGATGATGCCCGCGGCCATCTGCTCGAAGACGATCTTGGTCAGGTCGTTCTCGAGAAATTCGACCTTGGTACCGACCACGGACTCCAGGGTGCCCAGGTCGTAGGCTTCAAGGGCCAGGGGATGCACGCCGATGTTGCCGAGCATGAACTCGGCACGCAGCAGGCCCACTTCGAAGTCGGGCACATCGCGCAGCCGGGACAGGAACAGGGACTGCCCCACGTCGGCCAGAATGAGACCGACCTTGGTCTTGGTGGCCGGCAGCTTGCTCACGTCTATCTCGCCGCCCACGTCGACAAGCGGCAGCAGACCACGGTAAACCTTGCCCCGGGAGCCGTCCACGGTCACTTCGTGGTTGTCCAGGGTGCGCAGTTTCTCAAGACGCTTGATGCCAATGACCGCCGGGATGCCAAGCTCGCGCGAGGTGATGGCGGCATGGCTGGTGTCACCGCCCGCGTCGGCCATGATGGCCGCCGCGATGCGCATGCCGGGCACCATGTCCGGATCGGTGCGTTCGGCGGCCAGGATGTTGCCCTTGTTGATCTTGTTCAGCTCCAGGGCGGAGCGCAGGTAGCGTACCAAACCCTGGCCGGCGCCACGGGACGCTCCGTTGCCTTCGAGGAGCACTTCGGCGTCCTTGGCGGCGTCGGGATCGACTTCCTTGCGGCGCATGAAAATGGTGTGCGGATGGTGCTCAAGGTCTTCGTTCCAGCGGGTCTCGGGACGGGCCTGCACGAACCAGAGACGATCCCACTGATCGATGCAGAACTCCGAATCCATGATCATGCCGCCGTAACCCTTGCTGATGCAGCGCACGCCCTTGGCCACGGACTCGGCCTGAGCCAGGGACAGGGACCAACGGTAGGCCATGTCCTCGGCCACGGCCTCGACCTTGGTGCCGCGTCCGGATTCCTTGTAGATGATGCGCTTGTCCTTGCAGCCCATGTAGCGGATGACGATTTCCTGACCGTCCTCACGCTGGAAAACGTAAAACTTGTCGGGCGTGACCAGGCCGCTGACCACCGCTTCGCCAAGACCGTAGCTGGCGTCGATGGAAACGAGATCCTGACGCGTTGTGCCCCGGCATCCGGTGGAGGTGTCGGCGGAAAAGGCCGTTCCGGAAATGACGGGGTTGATCATGCGCATGATGCACACGGACAGGGAAGTGTTCTCGATGGCCCACTCCTGTTTGGCCTTGACGCCGATGGAGTCGTCGCCGGTCTGCTCGGCCTTGGCCACGGCATCGAGGATGGCCTCGCGCCGGTAGGTCATGGAGCGCAGGTTGTAGGCGGAAGCGCAGTCCCAGTGGTAGGCCTGCACGACATAGTTCTCGCCGACAATGTTCAGGTAGGTGTCCTGCAATCCGGCAAAGGCCTTCTTGCGGCTGTCCTCGCCGGCTGCCGAAGAGCGCACGGCGACAGGCTCGTTCTCAAGGCCCGCCTCCTTGCAGATCTCAAGGTAGGCTCCGCGCACGGCGTCAGCCACGTCCTTGGGCAGGTCCACGGACAGGATTGCGGCCTGCACGAGCACGGATCTCTTGCGCAGCTGATCGATACCCTCGGGTGAAACGGCGAAGCCTTCCACCACGTTGTTGATGAAGGTGCGCAGCCGGATCAGGGTGCCCTCCTGCTTCTTGGCGGCCTCCTTCACATCCAGGGCGATCTTGCGAACGAACTTCTGCAGAAATTCCGAATCCTTGTTGATCTCGGCATCGGTCCAGTCCATGGAATCGTAAGCCTTGTCCACCGAGGTGCGGACCAGGGCGGCGTTGACCTTTGTCTCATCGAGAAGTTTATGGAAGGCGATGGAGGAGACGGCCCGAAATTGCGGAGCCCGGATGCCTTCTATAGTGCTGATGATGGCGGTGTTGTAATTCTTGCCGCCGACCAGAAGCTCGGCATCTTCGCCAATCGTCGCGATATCCTTGCCGGTCAGGATGAGCTGCTTTTGAATCTGCTCTATCACTGCGGGAGGCGTGGCGGCCTCCGCGTACGTATCGGCTTTCTTCTTGGAACTCTTCTTGTCGCTCTCAGCCATCTTCTCCTCCTCTTTCGTGCGCAAATCGAAAACAAGTGTGATCGCCCGGAAAAAACTGGGCTTGGGGGTACATGTCGACGCGTCAGTCCGTCAACAAACCTGAACCTTCATGACACGAAAAAAATATATGCAAAAGTTCTTGACAGAAAAGAACAGGCCCCGTGACCTGTCTATACCTTCTGGCCGCAAGACGGACAGAACTTGAAGTCATCCCGGGTCACCGGAGCCGAACAGGTCGGACATTTCCGGGGAGCAGGCACAAGCTCTACCAGAAGCTCCCCTTCCTTGACCGGTACCATTTTCTTGTCTTCCTGGTAATCGGCAAATTTGAGCACGCGCCCGACCATGCCGTCCACCGGAGCAAGAATGGATTTTTCCTGCTTCATGATTGATATATTGAAGAGTTCCTCTCCTTTCTTGACCATGTCGCCGGGCTTGACGTGCACGACCCACAAGTCACCGCTGGACGGCGAACCCACATGATACGGATTGCGGGAATCGGCCATTTCCAGACCGGAGTCATCCTTGCCCGAGGCCTCGGCCACCTTGACCTGCATGGAGAAGGATTCGGAGTCCAGGGAATAGGAAACAAGGCTCATGCCATGGTCGTCCGGACGCGAGATATGCTGCAGGGTCAGGACATGATGCTTGCCCTGGCTGTCCTTGAACATGACTTCGTCCCCGGCTTTGAGGCCTTCGAACCAGACATGCAGGGGCAGACGGTTGCAGTCTCCGTATTTGCCCACGAATTTGATGGTGTTCAGGGCGTCGCCCGGATGGTTCAGATACATGACCAGTTCCTCGTCTGTGGGAATCCGGCCGATGTGCTCGGCCAGGCCCTGCTGCTCCTTGGGCACGTCGATGTCCAGCAGCGTCGTCAGCGGAGAGGACTCGGTGCGCCGGGAAATGGCGTCACGGTATTCGGGACCGAAGGCGGACTCATAGACCCAGTCCGGCGGAAAGCCCAAGGGCAGGCGTCCGAACTTGCCCAGAAGCAGATCGCGGAACGCGTCGTTGGCATCCTGGTAGATCTTCAGGCGCTCGGCACGGGTTTCATCCGTCAGCATTTCCTCGGGCACGGTCACGACCTGGTCGAGCACCGCCAGAAGCCTGCGCACTCCACGGCGTCCGCCGCGCTTGTAGGCGCCGGTCACGGCCAGAAACGCTGTGTTCCAGGTGATCTGGGAACCGGGCGTGACGTCATGGTAGCGCACGATCTTGCGGATTCCGGCCAGGAACTTGAGCATGAACGGCAGCAGATGGATGTAGCCCTGCTTCATGGCCCCTTCCTGGGACGAGGACGTCGCGCCGCCGGGCATGCCGTGCTCGATGACGTCGTAGTCGATGCCCTGGAAGTGCGGAGCCGTGTAGCGGTCGTAGTAAGGCATGATCTGCTTGAGCACGAAACCCGTGGTGCGGATCATGTCTTTGTTGAGATTTGTCTTCAGCCCCAGCTCTTCGATGTAGGCCGCCGTGGAGAGAACCTCGCCCTGACCGTACCAGCGCACGGCCGCGCCGATGGCCGCGTCCACGATATGCGCGCCGGCCTTGGCCGCCGCCGCCATCGCGGGCACGAAGAGGCCGTCGGTGTAGTGGCGATGCGAATGGATGACCAGTTCGGGATAGCTCTTGCGGATGGCCGAAACCAGCTCGGTCATGAATATTGGGGGACAGACACCGGCCATGTCCTTGAGGCCCAGGATGATCAGTCGTTCGGCCTTCTTCTTGGAACAGCCCGCCACCTGGGCGGTCATGTCGATGATCTCCTGCACCACGCCCAGATAATGGGGCACGTCAAAGCCCTTGGCGAAGGACAGGGAGATGGCCGGTTCCCAGATGTTTTTCCTGGAATTCAGGGCCACCTCGGCGAAGGGGCGCATATTTTCGATGTGATTGAGAAAATCGAAACAGCGAATGACGTCGTAGTGCTCGCAGATCATCTCGCCGGTGCGACGCATGATGTTGCGCGGCTGCGGCTTGTATCCGAGCACGTTGGTGGAGCGGATGAGGATCTGCTTCAGGGTCTTGGGCGCGAACTCGTTCCATTCACGGGCTTCGCTGAAGGGGTAGGTCATGTTGGCGAGCATGGCGACATGAAAATGCGCCCCGCCGCCGTTCTCCAGCGAAAAGAAACCGCAGTTGTCGAGATAGGGGCCAATGATGCGATCTTCGGCCAGTCGGAAACGGTTGCCCGAGTTGGACTGGGTGATGTCGCGGGTGGTCGTGTCCGAGAAATGGACGTGATCGGAATCACGGAGGTAGGCAAGGGTCGCGTCCCTGTCGCCACGCGGATAGGGATATTCGTAATAGTCCGGCTCGATGCCCGGCAGCGAAGGCTTGAAGGCGTCCATGCGCTTGCCGTCCTTGGTCCGGTATTCCCCGAGCTTGACGTGCGGGTTGTACCCGTGCGCGGAAATCTCGGCCACCAGGCGGGACAGGCGCACGGCCTCGGACTCCTTGTCCATGTAGATCATGAGCTCCGGAGCGCTGGCCACGAACTTGGTGTCGTACTCTCCGGCGCGGAAGCGCGGATGCGCGATGATCTGGCGATGAAAATGGATGGTGGTCTTGATCCCGCCGATGATGTACTCGTCCAGGGCCCTCTCCATGATGCCAAGCACCTTGCCCCACTGCGGGCCGTAGGCGATGAGCAGGGAAGCCGCCGAATCGTACTGGGAGGGAAACTCGTACCCGCCGCAGACGCATGAATCCACGCGCACGCCGGGACCGCCCGGAGACATGTACCGGGTGATGCGTCCGGCGTTGGGCGAGAAATCGTTCTGCGGATCCTCGCAGTTGACGCGGACCTGGATGGCGTGGCTCTTGGGCGTGCAGTTCTCCTGGTTCAGGCGCAGCTCGGCGCCGAAAGCCACGGCGATCTGCTCTTCCACCAGATCGATGCCATAGCGGCACTCGGTGATGCCGTGCTCGACCTGCAGGCGGGTGTTGACCTCGATGAGATAGGCGCGGCCCTCGGAATCGACCAGAAACTCCACGGTGCACAGGGAATGGTATCCCACCGCGCGTACCAGCTGGCGCGAGTAATCCTTGAGCTTTTCACGCAGCTCCTCGGTCATGCCCGGCCAGGGAGAGGGAGTGATCTCGACCAGTTTCTGGTGGTTGCGCTGCACGGTGCAGTCGCGTTCGTCGAAGGCGAAGACATTGCCGTACTTGTCGGCGATGACCTGAATCTCGATATGTCTGATGGAGGTCAGCAGGCGCTCCACGTACAGGCGCGGATTGCCGAAGGAGGCCTGGGCCAGGGTCGAGGCCTTGATGAAGGCGTCGGCCAACTGATCCTGGCTGAAAACTTCGTAAATCCCTCGTCCGCCGCCGCCGCCCTCGGCCTTGAGCATGACCGGCAACCCTATTTCGGCGGCCACCGTCTTGGCTTCTTCAACGGAAACGGCGCCCTCGGAACCCGGCACCACGGGGATGCCCAGCTTCTGGGCCAGGGTGCGGACCTGAACCTTGTTGCCCAGCAGACGCATGGCCTCCGAGGTGGGTCCGATGAAAATGATTCCGGCATCGGCGCATTTGGAAGGAAAGGAGTCGTCCTCGGAGGCAAAGCCCCATCCGGGATGGATGGCCGCGACGCCCCGCGCCTTGGCCAGGGCGATTATCTTGTCGATGTCGAGGTACGCACGCGAGTTCTCCCCGAGATGAAGGAGTGCGTGGGCGCCGGAGGTAAAGGGGGCTGTCTTGTCCACATCCGTGGCCGTGATCATGGGCACGCCCTGAAAAACTTCCTTGATGGAACGAACGATTCTTCTGGCGGGAATGCCGCGATTGGCGACAAGAATCTTTTTGCCCCGGATCTCCCGGGCCACTTCTTCAAAACTGCGGGGAGTCTGCGAACACATATATTTCTCCGTATGCGTTATATTTGACCTTCCGACCAGCCCTCGGGACGCAGCGAACCGGAATGCAAGACCCGCCTTTCGCCGTCGGCGAGAAGGACGATGCCGCCATCCGGGCTTACCCCCGCATACGTTCCGCAAACCGATGATCGATTGTCAGAAACGCGCACCAAGGCCCCAAGATAGGCTAGAACAGGCTCGATTAACTGGGAAAACTCCAGAGGGGTCGAATCAGAAAGTTCAGTACTGTAACGGAGCCGACCAAAATTCACAAGCCGTAACCACAGGCCAAAAATGGACACTCCCCGCAAAAGCCCGCCCAGATTTGCCGCAACGCAGGCATGATCCCGGCGCAGGTCGGCGTCCTCAGGGCATGACGCGATGTTGAGCCCTATCCCGGCCAGGAGCACATCGCCCCTCTCCTCGATCAGGATTCCGCCGATCTTGCGCCCATGCAACAGAATATCGTTCGGCCACTTGAGCGTTACCGGCACCCCAAGCTCGCCCAGTCCCCGACACATGACCCAGCCGACCAGCACGGAGAGCATGTTCTGCCAGGAACTCGGGGGCATGGGCAGCCGCCAGGCCGCGAACAGGTTGCCGGGCTGGGAAATCCAGGTCCTGCGCATTTGCCCTCGGCCAGCCCACTGACGGGTGGACAGGACCGAATCCCATGGGTCAAGGCAGCCCTGCCCGGCCAGGTATCCGGCCACGTCAAGGGCCGAGGAGCATGGTCCGCAAAGATAAACGCGCTCGTCCGGCCGGTCGGCGCAAGGCTCGCCCGGACCGAGAATGGCGGACGCGTCGGCGTGGTCGGCGGAAAATGC
This sequence comes from Desulfomicrobium macestii, assembly GCF_014873765.1. Classification (NCBI taxonomy): domain Bacteria; kingdom Pseudomonadati; phylum Thermodesulfobacteriota; class Desulfovibrionia; order Desulfovibrionales; family Desulfomicrobiaceae; genus Desulfomicrobium; species Desulfomicrobium macestii. The sequence goes on from NZ_JADBGG010000010.1 coordinate 9,894, forward strand.
GTCCGTGACGCCCTCGATATCAGGAGTCCAGAGGATGGGCATGAGCTTTTACCGGCAAAACGTGGATCAGGATTTGCTCTTCTGCTTCTTTTGCATCAGCAGGCGCTTGAGATCGGACTTGTCTCCCGCGCGATAAACCTGCGCGGGCTGGGACCGGACCGGAGCGGGACGAGGCGCCACAGTGCGCGGAGCCTCTTCGGGGGGAGAAACCTGCTCGACAGCGGCGGCGATGGGCGCGGGTTCCGGTTCGACCGGCCGCACGGGAGGCGCGGGAGTGGGCGGAACGGCCGCAGCCGGACGTGGCGGGACATCGGATGGCGCGGCAGTGGCGGGCACGGCGCGTGGAGCCGGACGCGGCGGAGACGCCGGAGCGGCCACGGGCGTGGGACGCGGAACCGGGAGGGGCGGCCGGACGACGGAGGCCGACGCCGTTGTCCCGGCAAATCCCGGAGCGGGCGTCTGGGCGTAGCTGAAGCCCGTGGGCGTCAGCGGCGAAGAACCGGCGACAGGCTGATAGAAAATGGAGCGCATGTAGCGCTTCGGCTCGAACATGCCCGTCACTCCGGTCAGGGACTCGGTGGACCCGATCACCAGGGAACCGTCGGGCTCAAGGACGGAGGCAATTTTCTCGAAAACCATCTTCTTGTCGGCTGGAGTGAAATATATCGCAACGTTGCGGCAAAAAACTATGTCGAACTTGCCAAGCCCCGCAAACGGCTTCATCAGATTGAACTTCTTGAAGACAGCCATGGCCCGGATCTCGTCCTTGATCTTCCACCCGTCGCCCATGAGCGTGAAGTACTTGTTCAACGTCTGCTGCGGCAGGCCGCGCTCTATCTCGAACTTGTTGTATTTTCCGTAGCTCGCCTTGGTCACGGCGTCATCGGAGATGTCGGTACCGAGGATGGAAATCTGGAAATTGCTCAGGTTGCCAAGGGCCTCGCGCAGGGCGATGGCGATGCTGTAGACTTCCTGTCCGGTGGAGCAGGCGGCGCTCCAGATGCGGATGGGAATGTTGCGTCCTGAAGCCGATTTCGAGCGGGTGTCGATGAGATCCGGCAGGATCTTGTGCTTGAAGACTTCAAAGGGGGAAGCGTCGCGGAAAAAAAGGGTCTCGTTGGTGGTGATGGCGTTGACGATCTCTTTTTCCATGTTGCCGCCGCGATCGGCCTTGGCCTTGGCGTGCAGGTCCAGATAGGAAGCGCAGCCATACTGCTGCATCATGGATTTGAGCCGCGTCTCGACCAGATAGGTCTTGGTCGAGTCCAGGGCCACCCCGCAAATGGAGTAGATGTATTTGGAGAGGACGCTGAATTCGTCCGCGGTGATGCTCGTCATAGTGCCGCCACTGTTGGAATTGGCATGGCTAACGCACCGTGCGGATGATCTCGGAGGCGATCATCGGCAAAGGTGAGACAACATCCACGACACCCGCCTCGACCGCGATCTTGGGCATGCCGTAAACCACGCAGGACTCCTCGTCCTGGCCTATGGTCACGGCCCCGAAGCTCTTGAGCACCTTCAGGCCCAGGGTCCCGTCGCCGCCCATGCCGGTCATGATCACGCCGGTGGACAAGGCTCCATATTCCCGCGCCACGGAGCGGAACATGTAGTCCGCAGCCGGTTTGCAGTTGTTTTCAGGCGGATCGTCGGTGATCTGGATGATCTTTGCTCCGCCCGTGCCCGAGGCCACGCGCATGTGCTTGCCGCCGGGGGCGATGTAGATCACGTCGGGGCGCACGACCTCGTTGTTCTCGGCTTCACGAACCTCGTACTGGCACTTGGCGTCCAGGCTCTCGGCCAGGGACTTGGTAAAGACGGGCGGCATGTGCTGGACCACGAAGATGGGTACCCCGAGCTTTGGGAGCTGCGGCAGCATTTTGGTCAGGGCATTGGGCCCGCCTGTGGAGATGCCGATGGCCACGACCTTGGACTTGCCCGTGCGCCGGGACGAAGCCAGTATTGACGGAGCCGCGGGAGCCGGCGCGGGAGCGCCGACGGGCCTGTGCCTCTGTTTGAGCAGGGACCGAAGCTCCAGCCGCTTCGCGAAGGCCTTCACCCTCGGCTGAATGGCGCTCCGAAGGAGCTGCACATTTTCCTGCATGCCCTCGGCGTCCGGCTTGGCGATAAAATCGAAAGCCCCGAGTTCCAGCGCGCGCATGGTGATGTCGCTGCCGCGCTTGGTCAGTGTGGAAAGCATGATCACGCCCACATCGGGAAAACTCTTCTGGATCTCCTGCAGGGTCTCGAGTCCGTTCATGATCGGCATTTCCACATCCAGCGTGATCAGGTCCGGTTTCAGGGACGCAATGCGCGTCAAGGCGATCTTCCCGTTATTGGCGGTGCCGACCACTTCGATCCCCGATATCTCGGCGAGAATGTCGCCCACCACCTTGCGATACATTATTGTATCGTCCACAACCAGAACACGCAGATTCATCCAGACTCCTAGATATAAATTGACTTAATCGTCGGCCAGCACTTCACCGACATCGAGCACGGCGATGAGATCCCGGGAGGACTTGAGCACGCCCTGGAAATACTTGCCCTTGAGCCCCTTGATGTTGGAGGGGGTCGGTTCCATGTCTTCCCATTTGGATGTGACCACGTCGGTGATGCGGTCGACCAGCAGGCCGATGTTCTCATCGCGGGAATTGACGATGATGATGCGGCTGGTTTCCGTGGTTTTCGAAGGCGCCAGGCCCAGCTTGCGGCCCAGGTCGATAATGGTCACGATCCTGCCGCGCAGGTTCATGATGCCAAGCACATAGGACGGCGCCTGCGGCACCTTGGTCATTTCCATCTGCCGGTTCATTTCCTGAATGAGATTGATGTCAATCCCGCACAGGGCCGAACCTACGTAAAAGCAGGACAGCTGCAGGGCACCCGTCTTTTCTTTGGCCTGCTGTTTCATGCAATTCTCCTTGAAAGAGCTCTAGGCATCACTCATGCACCGCACACGCTTTTTTAAGATTGAAGCCGTCTCGTGGATTGCGGGATTCCCCCGCATCCACGGCCGTCAGGAGGCGTAACGCTTCAACCACTCGTAAATGGACTGCAGGAGGCGCTCCTTGTCCAGCTTTACCTGATAATCGTCAATACCCACGGCCTTGCCGCGCGCCACGTCTTCATCTCCGGCCAGGGAAGTCAGGGCCACGATAGGCATCATGGAGAAACGCTTGTCCTGGCGGATGCGCCGGGAAAGTTCGAATCCATCCATATTGGGCATCTCGATGTCCGTGACCACGAGGTCGAATTTTTCCGGATCCGCGTCGAGCATGTTCCAGGCCACCACGCCATCCTCGGCCACATCGACCATGTATCCGTCATCCTCGATGAACTTCCTGACCTGGTTGCGGAAGAAATCCGAGTCCTCGACCAGGAGCAGATGCGGAACCCCGACCTCGCCCGCATCATCGGCGATCTCGATGCTGCCGCGCACCGCGAACCAATCGGGCTGTACCGTCTGGATGAGTTCGTAAATGTCCACGATGAGGGTGGTTTTGTCGCCGATGACCGCCGATCCGCTGATGCCGGGCTGCTTCAGGGTGAAGCTGTCGAGAGCGACCTGCGCCTCGATGGCGTCCACCGGCGGCTTGGCCAGAAGGCCTATCTCGTGACCGGCCATGAGGAAGACGATGACGATGAGTTCACCGGAGATGTCAAGCAAGCCCACATTGGTCGCCTGATCGAGGGAGAAGACCGGCAGGGTTCCACCACGGTACTTGATGACCCGCCGTCCGCCGACCTCTTCGATCTCGGCGGCATCGATGAGTTCCACCCGGGCCACGAGGTCAAGAGGCACGGCGCAGTATTCCTGCGGCGTGTTGCGGAAGACAAAGAGGGAGAGTTTTTCCTGGCCGGTGGCCGCCTCGGCTTCCTTGGGAGTCTGCACGGCTTCCCGGGCCACGCTCAGGCTGAGGTCGCCCAGGCGTCCCAGGCCCGCCACATCGAGGATGAGCGCGACATGCCCGTCGCCCATGATGGTCGCGCCCGCATACCCTTGGCATTCCTTAAAATGCCGGCCCAGCGGCTTGACCACGATCTCGACCGAGTCGTGGAGCTGATCGACGACCAAGCCGTACCGGAACTGTCCGGCCGAAACCACGACAAGGTTGACATCGGCCGAGGCGCACCCGGATTCGCGGATGTCGCCGAGACTCTTCTCGCCGCGCAGGATCTCGCCCACCATCTTGGAGGCTTCGCAAGAGTCGGCGTTGAGGCCCAGCACATTGGAAAGATACAGCAGCGGTATGAGCTCGCCGCGCAGCAGGAGCACTTCGGCGTCGCCAACCAGCTCCACGCGCTCCGTGATCTGATCGACGGGAATGCGCAGCAGTTCGTCGACGTTGACCTGCGGAATGGCGTAACGTTCCTGGCCCACGGATACGAGCAGGCTGGGGATGATGGCCAGAGTCAGCGGCAGCTTGATGCGGATGGTCGTGCCTTTGCCCCGCTCGGTTTCGATATCGACCTGTCCGCCGAGCTGATCCAGGTTGGACTTGACCACATCCATGCCCACGCCGCGTCCGGAAACATCCGTGACCTGCTCGGCCGTGGACAGGCCGGGCAGGAAAATCAGGTTGGCCTTTTCCTTGTCGGACATGGACTTGGCCTGATCCGGCGAGATGAGGCCGCGACTCAGGGCCTTGGCCACGATCTTTTCGGTGTCGAGTCCGCCGCCGTCATCGACGATCTCGATGATGACCTGTCCGGCCTCGTGATAGGCCTTGAGCACGATGGTACCCATGGCCTGTTTTCCGGCCTTCACGCGCACATCGGGCATCTCGATGCCGTGATCCGCTGAATTGCGGACCAGGTGGGTCAACGGATCGCCCAGGCCTTCAATGATGGTCTTGTCCAGCTCGACGTCGTTGCCTTCGAGCTGCAGGTCGATCTCCTTGCCCAGATTGCGGGCCAGATCGCGGACCACGCGCGGAAACTTGTTGAAAATGTTGCCGACCGTCTGCATGCGGGTCAGCATGATGGTTTCCTGCAGCTCGGACGTGACCAGATCGATGCGCTGCCCGGCCACCTCGATCTGGTGGATGGCGCCAGAGGAAATGGCCTGCATGAGCTGGTTGCGGCTCAAAACCAGTTCTCCCGCCAGGTTCATCAGGTCTTCGAGCAGGCTGACATGCACGCGCAGGGAATCGGGCTGAGCGATGGCGGATTTGGGAGCCTTGGGGTCGGGCCTTCGGCCCGCATCCTCGTCGGCCGTCACCTGGGGCTCGGGCCGTGGAGCAGGTGCGGCTGGCGCGGTGGGAGCAGGGGCCACGGGTGCGGCCGGAGCCGCGGGCTTGGGCGCTGGCGCGGCCAGGGCCGAGGCCAGGGTTTCCCCGCTGAAGAGCTCCGAGATCAGGGAATCAGTCCGGTCCTCGTTGGGAGTCTGCGGGGTCTGGTCCAGAAGCTCCTGGGCGAAATCGGCCACCGGGGCCGCCTGATCGGAAGGCAGGTCGATGCTCAGGGTCGTGATGAATTCGCTTCCCAGGTCCAGAAGCGCGGGCATGATGTCGTCCTCGATGATGGAACCAAAAAGAACGAAGAAAGGAATGCGATTGGAAAAATCGTCGTCCTCCAAGGTGCCCACCGCCTCGAAATCGACCTTCAGATCGAGAATCACGCCCGTGGAATCCATGCCCTTCAAAATATCGAAGATGGTCTTGTTCTTGCGCTGCACGTCATGGATCAGATCGAACTCAAGGAGGTAAAGGTTCTTCCCCCCCTTCTTGTTCTGAAGCAGATCGAACTCCGCGACCTCGAAGACGACTCGTCCCCGATTATCCCGGACCTCGACCAGACGATCCACGGAAGCCTTCTCCTCGCCCTCCAGATTGGCCGAAGCCGCCGCCGTCAGGGCCGCGACATGATCGTCGATATACGCGTCATTGCTCTCGGCCACATTGGAGATCAGGTCACGCAACTTGTCGAAGGCCAAAAGGACGATGTTGACCACTTCGGGCTCCGGGACAAGCTCGCGATTGCGGACCATGTCCAGGATGTTTTCGATCTTGTGTCCCAGGTCCTTGATCTTGGTCAGACCCAGAAATCCGGCACCCCCCTTGATGGAATGCGCCGCGCGAAAAACCTTGTTGACCAGCTCGACATCGATATCCGCACCCGCCTGTTCAATGGCCAGCAAATCGTTCTCGATATCCCCGAGGTGCTCGGCTGCTTCTTCCACGTACATTTGGAGAGTTTCGTCATCCATCATCATTGTGCGAACTCCATATGGATTTCAATTTATGAGGCCTTCTCCCGCGCCCGCGGGCACCGGTCCCAAGCGCCCGGGCTTGCGCCCGCGCTCCGGATCTAAAAAAAACGACCGGGAACGATCTGCCCTCCCCTGGCTCCCGCCATTGGCAACAAAGGGCATTTCTCACCTGCAACGATGGCGGGCATTTGCCGCCTGACCGCGTTATGAGTCCAGGTTCAGATGCTGGTCAAGACGCATCGACTTGAAAAGTTTGATTATATTTCCTGAAGCGTTGACAATGATCAACTTCCCGCCTTTTTTCTTCATGGAATTGTGCGTGGCAATGATCACTCCGATACCTATGGAGTCCATCATCCCCGCCCCGGTCAGATCGATACGCACCTCCGCCGGGGAGTCCGCCAGCAACGAAGCCAGCTCCTGCTTGAACTCCGGAACCATGGAGGACACAAGATCCTGACCCGGGGTGATGGTGGCAATATTCCCTTCGCGGACGATAGCAGACATAGGCGGCTCCTTAGGAGAAAAATCATGGCTGGGAGGACCTTCTTACACACGGGTCCATACGATATCAATCTACATCACTGGTAATAATTTGCAACAATTACTGATCATTGCTCCCAAAATTTCGCATACGCGCGCTACCCGCCCTACATAATCCCGTACACAGCCAACATAAAAGACGTTTTTCGCGTATGCCGAGAATATGCGCTTTGCCCTTGTCAACATTCTGATTTTCTGGAAAATATAAGTTTGCTTGTCGTTAACCGGCTAAAAAGCGTGGATACGCATAAACCATTACCCAAGAAAAATTTCCTGATGACATCCACCCAGCACGCGCCGAACACCGAACCACCCGTCACTACCAGTATCCTGCTGGTCGAAGACAACGCCATTGTCGCCTTCGACATGCAGCAACGGCTGCAAAAGCTCGGGTACCAGGTCCAGGGCATCATCACCTCCGGCGAGGAAGCCATCGCCGCAGTTGCACGGCAAGCGCCGTCACTGATCCTCATGGACATCTTTCTCGATGGGCGCATCGACGGCATCGAAGCGGCCAAGGCCATCCTTGAAAACACGCAGATCCCCATCATCTTCCTGACCGCCCATGACGACGAAGAAACCCTTGGGCGCGCCAAGATCACCGAGACCTTCGGCTACATCATAAAACCCGCCGAATCCCGGGACCTGCACGTAGCCATCGAAATCGCCCTCTACAAGCATTCCGCCGCGCAGGCGCTCCAGAAGAGCGAACAGCAGTACAGGCTGCTTTTCGATTCCATGCTGAACGGCTTCGCCCTGCACGAGGTCGTGACCGACGCTTCGGGAAAACCCAGGGATCTGCTCTTCCTCGACGTCAACCCGGCCTTTGCCAGCTTCTTCGGCCTGCCCGCAAAAGACATCGTCGGACGCAGCCTGCGTCAGCTTTCGGAAAAGGTCGAACCTTACTGGATCGACATCCTCGCCAAGACCGCCATGACCCGCGAGTCGATCCGCTTCGACAGCTTCGCGGGATTCGTGGGCAAACATTTCTCCGTGGTCGCCTTCAGCCCCCAGCCCAGGCAGGTGGCCGCCATATTCGAGGACACCACCAAGCGCAAGGACGCCGAAAAGCATCTGCAGCACCGAACCTTCCACGACGCCCTGACCAACCTGCCCAACCGCGCCCTCTGCCTGGACCGCATCCAGCAGGCCATGGAGCGCAGCCAGGTACGCGACGACTACCTCTTTGCCGTCGTGCAGGTCGATATCGACCGCTTCAAGGACGTCAACGACAGCCTCGGGCATCTTGTCGGCGACCAGCTGTTGCAGTCCATAGGCCACATCCTGCTTGATACCGTGTCCGCGGTGGACACGGTGGCACGCCTTGGCGACGACGAGTTCGTGGTGCTGCTGGAGGAATTGCCATCCAGGAAAGCGGGCACGGCCACCATCAAAAAAATCAAGTCCGCCCTGAACCGCACCCTGGACATCGAACATCATCCCATCCACATCAGTGCGTGTTTCGGCGCTCTCTTCGGGCCCAACGAATACACCTCGCCCGAATACTTTCTGCAGGGAGCCAACATCGCCCTGCGCCACGCCCAGGAACAGGGCCTGGACCAGCTGCGCTTTTACGCGCCGGAAATGCAGGACAAGGCCCTCAGGAAACTGGACACGGAAACACGGCTGCGCAACGCCATCAGCGAAAACGAGTTCTTCCTGGCCCTGCAACCAATTTTCTCCATCGGCCAGAACCCGACCCTGAGCGGCTTCGAAGCCCTCTTGCGCTGGAAGCCCAAGGACAAGGACTGGGTTCCCCCCAGCGAATTCATCCCCATTGCCGAACAGACCGGGCTCATCCTGCCCATCGGACAATGGGTGCTGGAGCAATCCTGCAAGGTATTGCGATCCTGGGCCGAAAAATACCCGGAAAATGCCTTCAGCGTGTCCGTCAACCTGTCCGCGCGCCAGTTCTCCGATCCCGATCTGGTGCAAAACCTGTTCAACTGCATCCGCCACAACCGCATCAACCCATTGCAGCTCAAGCTCGAGATCACGGAAAGCGACGTCATGACCAACCCCGAGGCGACGATCCAGAAGCTTCGCATCATGAAGGAGCTCGGCATGGCCATTCTGGTCGATGATTTCGGCACGGGCTACTCGTCCATGAGCTACCTGCAACGCTTTCCCATCGACACGCTCAAAATCGACCGCAGTTTCGTGACTCATCTGGACAAGCACGCCAACCGCGTCATCGTGCGCACCATCGTCAACCTGGCCCACAGCCTTGGCCTGTCCGTGGTGGCCGAGGGCATCGAGACCGAAGCCCAATACCTGACGCTCAGGGAGATGGGCTGCGAATACGCGCAGGGCTACCATTTCTCCAAACCCATCCTGCTCGACCAGATCGACGAGTTCATCCGCGAACACATCTGAAAAAAGAGAGAGCGCTCCCGTCATGAAACGGCAACGCCCCTCTTTATCGTCAACTGATCCCGGAAATGAAGCCTAGCCCTTTGTAATAATGCTCTTGGCGGGGATGAGGCCCGTCGCCGCGGCCGAAACGATGTTTCCAGCCACTCCGGGTCCGTCTCCGGCCACGTAGAGTCCCCCGATAGCGGTCTGCAGATTTTCGTCGCATTCCACCTGCGTGGCGAAGAACTTGATCTCCGGCGCATACAGGAGCGTTTCGTCGTTGGCCACGCCCGGCACGACCTGGTTGAGCTTTTCGAGGCCCTCGACCAGGTTGGCCAGAATGCGCTCGGGCAGGGCCATGGCGATGTCGCCGCAGACCACCTTCTTCAAGGTTGGCTCGATGTAGCTGTTGCGGATGCGGTTCCAGGTGGAGCGGCGGCCGCGCTTCAAATCGCCGAAACGCTGCAGGATGGGCTTTCCGCCCCCGATCAGGGTCGCCAGGCGGCCGATGGATTCGCCATAGGCTTGGTTATCCGTGACGGGCTCGTTCAGGACCACCTTGGACAGGAAGGCGAAGTTGGTGTTCTCGCTTTTCTTGTCCATGTAGGCATGGCCGTTGACGCAGACGAAATCCTGGTAGTTTTCCTGGGCGATGAACCCGCCGTAGTTGGTGCAGAAGGTACGGGTCAGGTCGTCGTACTTGGAGGTGCGGATGAAGAAGGTCGGATCGTAGATGATGGAGCACAGGTCCTGCATGATCTCGTTGTGCACTTCCACGCGCACCCCGACCTCGATGCCGCGCTGGGTCACGGCCAGACCGTGGCGCTGCACGAGCTGGCCGACCCATTCGGCCCCCACCCTGCCCGGAGCCAGAATGACGTTATCCGCCAGATACTCGCCCTTGGCCGTGGTCACGCCGCGCACCCTGCCGCCCTCGACCAGGATGTCGACCACCTCCTCCTTGGTGCGCACGGTCACGCCCTTGGACTTGATGTACTCGACCATGCCGGTGATGTGACCGGGCAGGTTGTCGCTGCCGAGGTGCTTCTGCTTGATGACCAGCAGGTCGATGCCGAACTTGCGGGCCTCCTTGCGGATGGAGCGGGCTTCGTCGATGTTGGTCGGATAGACCTTTCCGTCCATGCCGAAGCGGTTGAAGATGGCCTCGGTCTCGTCGATGAGCTCTGTGGCCTTGCCCAGACTCATGAACTGGGTCAGGTCGGTCTTGCCCAGCTTGGGTATGAAGTTGAGCTTGCCGTCGGAAAAGAGCCCCGCACCGCCCATGCCCGCCAGGATGTTGCAGGGCTTGCAATGAATGCAGTCCTGCGCCTCGGTCATGGGGCAGTTGCGGATCAGCGAGTCGCGACCCTTCTCGATCACAAGCACATCGAGGCTTGCATGCTCGGCCAGATGATAGGCCGCGAACAGACCGGCCGGACCGCCGCCGACAATGATCACGTCATGGACTTTCTTCTGCATCTCTATTTTCCTTCGACCTTCTTCTTGCGCGCGACCATGCTGTGCCGTTTCTGGGCCGAAAGCTCGATCTTGCGCAGGCGGATGTTCAGGGGAGTGATCTCGACCATCTCGTCGTCGCGGATGAAATTGAGCGCCATTTCAAGGGTCATGGGCAACACGGGGGTGAGGATGATGGCCTCATCCTTGCCCGAGGCGCGCATGTTGGTCAGCTTTTTTTCCTTGCAGGGGTTGATGTCGATGTCGTTATCGCGGTTGTGCTCGCCGACGATCATGCCCTCGTAGACCGCATCACCGGGACGCACGAACATCCGGCCGCGCGGCTCCAGATTGAAAAGCGCGTACGGCACGGCCTGACCCTGACGGTCGCAGACCAGCGAACCGGAAAAACGGGTCGGGAAATCGCCCCGGTACTCGCCGTATCCGTCGAACAGGGAATTCATGATGCCCGTGCCCTTGGTGTCGGTCAGAAATTCGTCCCGGTAGCCGATGAGAGCGCGGGACGGGACGGAAAATTCCATGCGCACGCGGCCGCTGCCGTTGTTGACCAGATTGAGCAGTTTGCCCCGGCGGATGGACAGTTTTTCCGTGACCACGCCCATGAAGGCCTCGTCGCAGTCCACGTAAACGTGTTCCATGGGCTCAAGGAGCTTGCCGCCTTCTTTCTTGTAGATGACCTCGGGACGACCGACGCCCAGCTCGAAGCCTTCGCGGCGCATGGTCTCGATGATGATGGCCAGCTGGAATTCACCGCGACCCTTGACGATCATGGAGTCCCTGTCCTCGCTCTCCTCGACCTGGATGGCCACGTTGGTCAGGGCCTCTTTTTCGAGACGGTCCTTGATCTTGCGCGACTGCACGATCTTGCCCTCGCGTCCGGCAAAAGGCGAGGTGTTGATGGTGAAGCGCATGGACACGGTGGGCTCGTCCACGTCGATGCGCTTCAGGCGCACCGGGCTTTCCTTCAGGCAGATGGTGTCGCCGATGCTGACCTTGTTCAGGCCGGCCATGACCACGATGTCGCCCATCTCGACGGCGGCCTGATCCTTGAGCTGCATTCCTTCGTAGGCTTGCACCTTGGTCGGCCGGAAGGCGAGCTGGTCGTTTTCGCCCATGCACAGAAGATCGGCCTTGTCCTGCAGCAGGCCGGCCTTGATCTTGCCGATGACCAGGCGACCCAGGTAATCCGAATACCCCAGATCCGAGACAAGCATCTGAAAGGGTGCGGCAGGATCGAAACGAGGGCCGGGGATGTGCTCCAGGATGAGGTCGAAGAGGCAGGAAAGATCCTTGCCAGGCTCATCAAGCACCGGAGAGGCCACACCGTCGCGGCCGATGGCGTAAAGCACCGGAAATTCGAGCTGGTCCTCGTCGGCGCCAAGATCGATGAACAGGTCGTAGACCTCGTCCAGCACTTCCTGCGGCCGGGCATCGGCGCGGTCGATCTTGTTGACTACGACCAGAATGGGCAGGCTCGCGTCCAGGGCTTTCTTGAGCACGAACCGGGTCTGGGGCAGCGGGCCCTCGGAGGAGTCCACCAGCAGCACCGCGCCGTCGACCATGGACAGGGCGCGCTCCACTTCCCCGCCAAAATCGGCGTGGCCGGGGGTGTCGACGATATTGATCTTCACGCCTTTCCAGCGCACGGAGCAATTCTTGGCGGCGATGGTGATACCGCGTTCGCGCTCCAGATCCATGGAATCCATGACGCGGTCGTCCATGGCCTGGTTGTCCCGGAAAACTCCGGACTGTCGGAACATGACGTCCACCAGGGTGGTCTTGCCATGGTCAACGTGTGCGATGATCGCGATATTTCTGATATTGTCATTTTTCTGCATGGTGGGCATTTTTTCCTCGTGGAGCATAAAAAACGGCTTCCTTGACTGAAGCCGATGTGGAGTTGGTCGTACGGCGCACAACACACGGCGCACAACACACGGCGCACGACACTATTTTTCCATTACGCGCACCTTTCGTGCGACGTCAAGAAGGAAAGAAACGAAAAAAGCGGATCTTTCTAAGGGCGCAAATCCGGACAGGCGGCCGTTTGAGGGCTGGCGGCAGGAAAAGAGGGCCTGAAAACCTACTTGAACATCCCGCAGCGCATGTTGCGGATGGCGTCCTTGAACTGGATCTCGGCAGTGCAGGGCTTCATCAGTTTCTGAACATAACCCAGACCAAAGGTGGGATGATCAATGACATCGCCGATCTGAAACGTACGCTCCATGCTGTAGGACAGGGGTTTGGCGCAGGGGGTGACCAGCTTTTCCCACTGTTCGAGCAGAGCCTGGGCCTGCTTGCTGGAAGCCAGGGCAGCCTTCTTGGGACGAGGGGTGGCGGGTTTCTTGACCTTGGGCTCGGCAGTTGGCGACACATAGGCGTGACGTGCGTTACAAACCTTGCACTCGACCTTGGCGATCTTCTCGCCGGACATGACGACCACGTGATGATCGGTCACGGTCTTGCATTTCTTGCATAGGGACTCGACGGAACTGCCTGCTTGTATTTGATTTTCTGTCATGTTCGATCCTTTGAAGTAACGTTGCGGGAAAAAAAAGCCACAAGGGAAAATCCTTGTGGCATGTTCTCTATTGAAGCACTCTACCCCGTTACCGTGCGCGAGGCAATGGTCGAATTTGCCATTTTGTCATACAGGACTTTTTACGGCCTTCGCACCGTTGACAGCGCCCGCCTCGCCGCGCATGGTGCCCACTTCTCAGGGCGGGGTGCAATTCCCCACCGGCGGTATCCCGCTTCACGGCGGGGAGCCCGCGAGCGCTCCCGGAGGTCCGGGAGGTCAGCAGATCCGGTGCGAGGCCGGAGCCGACGGTGACAGTCCGGATGAAAGAGAAGACGGCGTACCGTTCACGGGCGTGAACGGTTCTTTTCAGCCGCGCCCTGATTCACGTTCAATTCCAAGGAGAACCACCGTGAATCAGTTTTCAGAAAGTTTTGAAAACACCCCTCCCCGCATCCGGGTCGAACGCGCCCTTGCGGCCTTGCAACAAGGGCGGGGGGTGCTGGTCACCGACAACGAAAACCGCGAAAACGAAGGCGATCTGATCTTCGCCGCCCAGTCCCTGACCACGGCCCAGATGGCCATGCTCATCCGCGAATGCAGCGGCATCGTCTGCCTGTGCCTGCCCGAGGACAAAGTCCGCGCCCTGGACCTGGCGCCCATGGTCAGCAACAATTCCAGCCGTTACCAGACTGCCTTCACCGTCTCCATCGAAGCCGCCCAGGGGGTGACCACGGGAGTGTCCGCCGCCGATCGCGTGCGCACGGTGCAGGCCGCCATCGCCGACGATGCCCGCCCCGGGGATCTGCATCGTCCCGGCCACATCTTCCCGCTTCGCGCCTGTCCGGGCGGGGTTCTGGAACGCGAAGGCCACACCGAAGCCACCGTGGACCTCATGCGCCTGGCCGGACTCAAGCCCTGCGGCGTACTGTGCGAAGTCACCAACGAAGACGGCACCATGGCCCGCATGCCCGAAATCCAGGAGTTCGGAAGACGCCACGAGCTCCCCGTGGTGACCATCGACGACATCAAGGAATACATCCAGGCCTCGGCACAGGCCGCAAGCTAGCGACTCCTCCGGCACGGCGCTTCCGGCGACCCGGCGCGCCGTGCCTTTCCAGACTTCATTTTCCGGACTGGACTTTTTCCGCCCGCCTTTGTAGCCGCACCCCATGACCCCCGCCATAAACGCCGCCAAAAAAGCAGGAATCACATTTGTCGTACGAGAATACGACCATGACCCGTCATGCACGTCCTACGGCCTGGAAGCGGCCGAAAAACTCGGCGTCGATCCCTGCCAGGTCTTCAAGACCCTGGTCGCGGATCTGGGCGGGGAGCTGGTGGTGGCCGTCATTCCGGTGGAGAGCATGCTCGGGCTCAAACAATTGGCCAAGGCCGCCGGGGCCAAGAAGGCGGCCATGGCCGACAGGGTCCTCGTGGAGCGCGCCACCGGCTACGTGCTTGGCGGGGTCAGCCCTCTGGGACAGAAAAAGCGGCTGCGCACCTTCATCGACATCTCGGCTCAGGACCACCCCGTCATGCTGGTCAGCGGAGGTCGGCGAGGCCTTGATATCGAACTCGCTCCCGAAGACCTGGCCCGTATGACCGCTGCCCGCTTTGCGCCTCTTGCGCAATAAGGGCCGCCCCTGCTCGCTATCCCGGCCCGGCCAGGCTTGAGGTTCGGCCACGGGGGCCGCTTTCAATGCGGGAGGCACCGTGCATGACGGCAACTGTCATACACGCGCAAACCTTGACTTATTTTCCAATCCAAGGCTTATACTTCACGAGGTAAAGACTACGTAACGCAAGAACAGGTCGAGGCGTCATGGCACATATTCACGGTAAAGCGGTTCAAAGCGGCAATACCCGGGCCTCTGCCCGCCATAAGGACATTCTGCTGCGCCTCATCCTGCCCCTGCTTCTCGTTCTGATACCGGCTGGGGCAGGCCTGTATGCATTCGGGCATAACCAGCCGTGGATCACCGCCATCTTCGCCGTCTTCTTCATCGCGGCCACTCTGCGCTTCGAAGAGCTCGGCCTCGCCTTCTCGCATCATTTCTCGCATTCGCAGACAAACTCCCAGGCCTCACGGATCGTGAGCAAGGCCTTGCGGCAGCTCCCAAGCGAATACCATGTCTTTCATGATCTGCATTTCGAAGGCAACCAGCTCGATCACGCCGTGATAGGCCCAAACGGGCTCTTCCTGATCAGAACCAGAAGCCATCTCGGAAATGTCACGGCCTCGGGCGAATCCCTGCGCCTGAACGGATGGCCGTTCATGCTGGACATGCTGACCCAGTGCTGGAACCTGACCCAAAAACTGACCCGGCACATGGATCTGCAGTACGCAGGCGGCGTGCACCCCTGCCCGGTACTGTGTTTCAGCCGGGCCAGCGTCGGCATTGCGGGCCCGGTGCGCGGCGCGCTGGTTGTCGAGGCCGGGAATCTGGTCCAGGCCATCCTGGCTCACGATGACGCCCTGCCTGCGGACAGGATGTATGTTCTGATCGATAAACTCACCGGGCTGGTGAGCGCCGACACAGGAGCTGAACCCGACGACGAGGACGAGCTCCAGGCCGACCGGACACCTCGGGGCTTACTCAAATCAAATCTGCCCGTCTGCGCCGGATGCCGCCACCAGCCAAGCGCTGAAGAATTCGGGCTCTTTCCCGGAGAGTGCCCGAAATGCGGTCGCCTCTACTCCGTCACGCACGAGGAATCCGAGGCACGCCCCGGGCCCAAGCCTTTGAAGGTTCTCTGGAAGCCGAGCCTGCTGCAGCTCGGGATAACCTTTTTGCTCATCGCCGGATGCACGGGGTACGTCGCGCACAGGCAGGGCCTGCTCGGCCTGGAGCAATTGTTCATTCAATCGCGGCAAACCGCCGATACCGAGCCTGCGGCGTCCGATGCACTTTCTCCCGCCGCGGAAAACGGGTCCTCCCCCGTCGTCGTGGCGGAGCAAACCGCTGGCGCGGACAATGAGACCAGCACCCCGCCGCAAGCGGACATCATGACGCCCGATCCGCGACCAGGCACCGGCATGACGCAAAACGAGCCGGCATCGCCGGTCTATTCCCAATCCGGCGACAACATCGCGCCATCCCTGCCCGAGCAGGCACTTGGAGTGAACGCAAGCTGCGCGACCGTGGCCCAGGCGCTCCCGAACGCCACTTCGGAAGACGCGCAGGCGCTCCCAAGCGCCGCCTCGGCAGAGGCGCAGGCACTTCCGAAGGCCACTTCGAAGAATACGGATGCGCCTTCCATCGACACTGTCCAAGGCTCTCCAGCGCCCGCCGCGACGCTTCCGAAGCCAAAAGCCGAGACGGCCCAGGCCCCTCCCCGGAACCCTGACGAATCGTTCGACAAGGGCAGACTGGTCGTCACCTCGTCCCGGCCTCTTGTTTTGTGGTTCAGGAACCAGCAGACCTGCAAGGACTTCGGCCCCTTCGAGATCAAGGCCAAACGCGTGAAGGACATCGTCCTGCCCAAGGGCTTCTACAGCGTGGTCTATCTGGAAAACGGCAAACGCAGGCACACGACCATGAGCTTCCTGAGCGACCAGGGACAACTCGATTTCTAGCCCGGCGCAAATGCGCACGGCCTTCGACATCTGTCAGGGCAAACGTCCACAACATCCGGCGTGAAACTGAGAAACCCGCGTCACGGAAAACTCTGGGTTTTCCGTGGCGCGGGTTTGTCTTTGCAGTGATGCGATGAATGCTAGATGATTTTCTGCCTGATCTTCGTGACCACGATCTCGGCCACGATGACCACGGCAAAGATGCACAGCAGGATGAGCGCGACCTGATTCCAGCGAAAAAGGGCGATGGCCGTGTCCAGCGCCATGCCTATCCCGCCCGCGCCGACCAGTCCGATAACCGCCGACTCGCGCACGTTGATATCCCACCGAAACAGGGTGATCCCCCAGAAGGCCGGTGAAACCTGGGGCCAGTAAGCCTTGAGGAAGATGCTCGGCCAGGGGGCCCCCGCCGCCTTCAATGCTTCCACCGGCCCCTTGTTGCATTCCTCCAGGGCCTCGCCCAGGAGCTTGCCGCAAAAACCGATGGAGCGAAATCCGATGGCGATGGTCCCGGCCAGGGCGCCGGGGCCGAAAACGGCCACGAACAGGATCGCCCAGACAAGGGTGTTCACCGAACGCGAAGAGACAAGGATCAGCCGTGCCAGCCAGTTCAGGGCCGGGATCGGGGTGATGTTGCTGGCGGCCAGCAGCGCCACCGGCAGCGACATGACCAGCGCCAGAATGGTGCCCATGCCCGCGATGTGCATACTCTCGACCAGGGCCTGGTGCACGCCTTCGCGATAGTGAGCGACATCCGGCGGCCACATGCGTGCGAACATGTCCGCCATCTGGGTCGGGGCATCGTACAGGAATTCCGGAACGATCTGCACCGTGCGCATCGAAACGACCAGGGCGGTGACCGCGGCCAGATAGATCGCAAACCGGGCCAGTCTTTGAGCGGGAGTGAAACGCTCCCAGGTGCGACTAGTCATTGAACACCGCCTTGACTATGGATGCGAGGTATTCCCCGAGCATGACGAGGATGATGATCGAGATGAGGATCGCGGCCAGGAAGTCGTAGTCGAAGCGCTGAAACGCCGCGAACAGCGTCCCGCCGATGCCGCCCGCGCCGACGATTCCGACCATGGTCGAATTGCGGATGTTCGCGTCGAACTGATATGTGGCGAACCCGATGAAGCGATTCAGCACCTGCGGCAGCACGGCATACAGGATGACGCTCATGAACGGGGCTCCGGCGGCCCGACAGGCCTCCACCGGCTTGAGGGAAATCTCCTCGATGGCTTCGGCGAAGAGCTTGCCGATGAAGCCGATGGACGCGAAGATCAGGGTCAGGATGCCCGCCAGCGGGCCGAATCCCACCGCCTTCACGAACAGGATGGCAAAGATGACCGGATGAAAGGAGCGGCAGATGGCAATGAGAATGCGGGCCGGCCAGGTCGCCCAGGTCGGCATCAGGTTGCGCGAGGCGGCCAGGCCGATGGGCAGGGAGAAGGCCACGCCGAACGCCGAGGCGATCACCGCGATTTCAAGCGTCTCCAGAAGGTTGCCCAGCAACAGCTTCCAGCGCTCGAAATTGGGCGGAATCATGCTCCCCAGGAATTTCGCGCCATTCTCAAGGCCGATCACGAAACGGTCCCAGGTGATGTCCAGGGACCAGAACGCGAGCACGCAATAGCCGATCACGGCGAGCCACCCAAGGCGCGCAAGCCAGTTGGGCTTGAAGGCTCTTCTGGTGTTGACCGCGCTCATGACAACCAGTCCTCGCCGCCGTAGATCTGCTTGAGATGATCGTCCGTCAGCTCCGAGGGCGGGCCGTCGAACACGATGCTCCCCAGCGACATGCCGATGACCCGGTCGGCGAAGCGCTTGGCCAGGTTCACGTCATGGATGTTGATCAGCACCGGAATGTCGTGCGCCTTGGAGAAATCGTTCAGAAGCCCCATGATCTCGACGGATGTCTTGGGATCAAGGGAGGACGTGGGCTCGTCGGCCATGATCACGTCGGGGTTCTGCATCACGGCCCGGGCGATGCCCACGCGCTGACGCTGCCCGCCGGACAGGGCGTCGGCCCGCTCGGTGGCGAATTCGCTCAGGCCGACCATGTCGATCAGCTCGAAAGCCCGATCGATGTCGTGCTGCTCGAATCTGCGCAGCCAGGCCCGCCAGACCGGCACGAATCCGAGTCTGCCGCAGAGCACGTTCTCGATGACCGAGAGGCGCTCCACAAGGTTGAATTCCTGAAAGACCATGCCCACGTGGTGCCGGGCCAGGCGCAGTTCCTTGCCCGAAAGCCGCGTGATTTCGTGTCCGGCCACGGTGATGGTGCCGCTGGTCGGGTCGATGAGGCGGTTGATGCAGCGCAGCAGCGTGCTCTTGCCTGTCCCGGAGGGGCCGATGATGGCCACCGTGGAACAGCCCCGTACCTCGAAGGAGATGTTTTTGAGAACCGGCTTGCCCGGAACGTAAGCCTTGACCAGATCTTTTACGATCAGGGAACGGGAGGCATTCCCCCCGTTCCCGTTATTGCTTGATGACGTCACGATAATGCCTTGTATGTGATTACTGCTTCTTGGCTTTCTTTTCCGCGTCCGCCTTTTCCTTGGCGATCATGGCCTTGAGGCCTTCCTCGTTGTAGCTCGCGCCGGTGGCCTCTGCGATATCGCGAATGACCGCCCAATCCTTCTGGTAGCTGATGGGGAAGAAACGATCCGCGCCGTCAAAGGCCTTCTTCATCTCGTCGGTGTAGCGATAGGTGTAGAACGCTTCCTTGATCTTCTCGACCAGATCCGGGCAGAGCTGGCTGGAGTAGCCGAAGGATGACGTGGGGAAACGGGGGCTGGTGTAGATGATGCGCACGGCGCCTTCATCCACGCGACCGGCGCGCAGCATGCGCTCGTACACGTCCGAGGCCACAGGGGCGGCATCGTAGTCGCCGTGAACGACGCCCAGGACGGACTGGTCGTGCTTGCCGGAGTAGACGACGGTGTAGTCTTCGTCAGGCACGATTCCCTGGGCCGGGAAAAGCGCGCGGGGTGCCAGGTTGCCAGAGTTGGACGAGGGAGAAGTGTGCGCGACCTTCTTGCCCTTGAGATCGGCCATGGTCTGAATGGGGCTGTCCTTCTTGACGATCACGATCAGGTTGTAGCCCTGGAACGCCTCGGCATCACCCTTGACGGCGATGGGCACGTAACCGGCCAGGTTCACGGCGAAGCCGGTGGGCCCGGTGGAATAGCCAGCGATATGCAGGCGGCCGGAGCGCATGGCCTCTACCTGGGCCGAGTTGGAGTGCACGGTGTAGTAAATGACGTCCTTGCCCGTGATCTTCTTGATGTGGGCCTGAAAATCGGCAAACAGATCCTGATATACGGCGGGATCTTCAACCGGGGTATAGGTGAAAACCAGGGTGGAAGGATCTTTGCATTCGCCGGGGAGCGCGTTGTCGGCGACCAGATCCTTGTCGTTGTCGCAATACATTTTGTCCAGAATTCCGCGGTAGGTACATTCATCCGCGAATCCGGGAACGGCGACGGCCAGGATCATCACCGCGGCCAGAAAGCCCAAGAAACCCTTCTTCATGATCATCTCCTTGTTACAGTGTTGGTTCAGACAACGCGGCTGATGCACCAGCAAATCAAGGCAAAGCCGCTAAAAAACCGATGCCGGAAGGAGGCGGCGAAAGGCCAGCCTCTTTGTTTTGTACGTTCGCAACAGAAACAGGTCGCTCGTTTTCGAAAAGAAAAATTGCGAAAATGCCACGCTCCAATTCAACAACACACCCTGCCCACATTCGGGACAGTGTCGCGAAAGGCTCGATACGAAGGCGCAAGAGACGCCAGGAAAAGCGCGGTTCAAGCGATGATTCACGCGCCCTTGCCCCCTGTTCCGTCGCCGAAAACTTTAACCGAATTGTGACGTTAGCGCAATGTGAACTCGCAGCCATGTGGCAGGTTCCTGGCAAAAAACGAAAAAAAAAGAGGCTCCCGGATTCGCACCCGAAAGCCCCCAGGAGGATGTCCTTGCAGAACCGTCTATTTACGCAGCATGCCCGCCAAAAGGCGCAGGTGAGTGCGCTCCTCGTCGATGCAGGCCTGCACGTGCTTTCTGTCCCCTTCGGGCACGAATTCGCGCATTTCGAGGAAGAACATGATCGTGTCCTTCTCGAATCCCATGGCCGTTTCGATGGCCTCCTCGGGAGAACCCATGAAGGTTTTGAGATGATTCACGTCGCCCAGACGGAAAAGAGTGTGTGAATCGAGCAGATACTTGAGGTAGTCCACATACTCGTCCTCCTCGGCCCAGGCCGGGAGCTCCACTTCCCCCACCCGCTCATAGAGCTTGGCGAAGATCTCACGGTGTTTTGTCTCCTCCTTTGCAAGAAAGGAGAACAGATCCTTGAGTTTGGGCTCGGTGGTGGTCTCGACCAGACGATTGTAGAAGACTTCGCCGCGGGTTTCGACTTCCTGGGCGGCCAGGAGAATGTCCGTTGCCTTGAATATTCCAGCCATAAAACCTCCTACCTGGCAGTCCAAAAACGGCGACCTGCTTCGTCACTGCAGAAAATCTAGACCCTCACGTATGTCTCTATACGCTTCGGGCCTGGATTTTCTTTGTTCCTCGCATCTCACCATTTTTGAACAGCCTGGACATTTGTATTTCTACCAGTTGCTACAGTTCCGAGGGCAGCTCTTTGAGCTGGGCATAGGTGAAGACGGGTCCGTCCATGCACACGTACTTCGTGCCGATGTTGCAGCGCCCGCAGATGCCCACTCCGCACTTCATGCGTTTTTCCAGGGTGGTGAGGATGTTCTCATCTTCGAAGCCCAGTTTCTTGAGAGCCTGCAGGGTGAACTTGATCATGATGGGCGGGCCGCAGGTGATGGCCACCGTGTTCTTGGGCGAAGGGTTGATCTCGAGCAGCACGTTGGGGATGAGGCCGACCTTGTGCTCCCAGCCCTCGGACGGGTTGTCGATGGTCAGCACGGTGTTCACATCCTTGCGTTCCGTCCACTCCGGCAGTTCTGCCTTGTAGGTCAGGTCGGCGGGGCTGCGCGCACCGTACAACAGGGTTATGTCACCGTAGTCTTTACGGTTGTCGAGCATGTATGTGAACAGGGTCCGCAAGGGAGCCATGCCGATGCCGCCGCCCACGAAGACGATGTTCTTGCCCTTCAGGTCCTCCACCGGGAAGGAGTTGCCAAGAGGAGCGCGCACGCCGATCTGGTCGCCGGGCTGCAACTGGTGCAGACGGGTCGTGACCTCGCCCACGCGCATGACGCTGAACTGCAGGTAGTCCTTGCGGGTCGGGGAGGAGTTGATGACAAAGGTCGACTCGCCAACGCCGAAGACCGAGAGCTGCCCCACCTGGCCGGGCCGGAAGGTGAACTCCTTCATGCGCTCTTCGTTGTTGATGACGATGCGGAAGGTCTTGATGTTGTGCGTCTCCTGGATCACTTCGACAATGGTGGCCATGTCCGGGAGATAGGGATTGGCATTCATTCGGAGTACTCCTGTGCTGCTTTCACGATCTGCCGGATATCGACTCCGGCGGGGCACTGCTTGATGCACCGGCCGCATCCGCAACAGGCGATGACGCCCTTGTGCAGGTCCGGATAGTAGCTGAACTTGTGCCCGACGCGGTTCTTCAGACGATGCGCCTTGGTCGGACGCGGGTTGTGGCCGCTGCCTTCCAGGGTGAAGGTGTGGGACATGCAGTTGTCCCAGGAGCGGATGCGCCGGCTCTCAAGGCCCAGGTCGTCGTCGGTGATGTTGAAGCAGTAGCAGGTCGGACACATGTAGGTGCAGGCTCCGCAGGAGATGCACTTGGCCGACTGGGCCTGCCAGAAGTCCATGTCGTCGAAGCGGGCCAGAAGCTGGGCCGGGGCCGAAGCGTAATCGTGGGCCTCGCCCATCAGCTCCCTGGCCCTCACGTTCTTGGCGTCGGCTTCCTTGCCCTTGTCGCCCGCGTCCGCGAAGAGGGAAGACTTCATGACTTCCTCGCCGGCAGGCGTGACCGAACGCGCCACATACCCTTCCCCGACCAGGGTCAGGAGCACGTCGGAACCTTCCGCATCGGCAGGACCGCTGCCCACGCTGTGACAGAAACAGGTCGTCTCGGGACGGTCGCAGGCCAGCGAAATGAAGACCGTGTTGTCCCGACGCGTAATATAGTAGGGATCCTTGGTCTTGTCCGTTTCGTAGACCGGATTGAAGATGAGCTTGCCGCGTGCCCCGCACGGACGGCAGCCGATGACCACGTTCTTGCCCTCGGGCAGGGTCTCGGTGATTTCCGGCTTCTTCTCCGGGATCTCGCGCTTGACCGTCAGCAGGGTTTCCGTCTGCGGAAAGGTCGCGGCCTTGGGGGAGACGGCCGCCATGCGCGAGTGCATGTCAAGGACCATCCCCGGCAGAAAACGGCGGAAGGTCACGGTGCCGCAACTGGCCACGGGCGCGAGCACGCGGCAGGTGGCGGTCAGCTCCTCGGCCAAACGGATGAGGTTCTCTTTTGTTATGAATCGTTCCATTACCAGCCTCGCTCGTTGATGCGCTCTTCCTCGACCTTGAAGGTCAAGAGAGGCGGGGTCTGTTCCAGAGCCGTGCCTGCCTGCAGTTCAAACACGTCCTTGACCTGCTTGTTCATCCAGCGCCGCAGCAGCATGAGCGGAATGTCCACGGGACAGGCCCGCTCGCATTCGCCGCATTCCGTGCAGCGTCCGGCCAGATGCGAGACATGCACCATCTGGAACATCATGTTCTCGGCCGGGGAATTGTCCTGGCTGATCCAGAGGGGATCGCGGCTGGTCGCGATGCAATAGTCGCGGCAGACGCACATGGGACAGGCGTTGCGACAGGCGTAGCAGCGGATGCAGCGGCTCATGGTCTCCTGCCAGAAGGCGAGCTTTTCGGCGTCGCTCTTGGCTTCGAACTCATCCTGGCAGGCCAGGCTCGCGGCCGGGGCCGGAGTGTGCGCGGCGCCGATCAGCACATCGGAGATGATGGCGTCGGGCGTGGCGCAGACCAGGCATTTGTCGGCCAACACGTCAGAGAGTTTGAGGGTCGCGGACTGACCGGCCACGGAGATCTTGAGATCCTGCGCGCCAACCTCCACCGACTCCACGAATCCAGGATCGGCGGGCAGGGCCGCGCGGATCTTGCGCTGGCTGACCACGCCGTCGCAGCAGAGGCCGAAAACGACGACATTCTCGCGGTTGATCAGGTTTTCATTCAAGAGCTGGATCACGCTCTTGCTGTCGCAGCCCTTGACCACCACACCGATCTTCTTGCCCTTGAACCCGGGCAGGTAGGTGGCCAGGTTGTGCACGGCCAAGGGGCCTATGATGAGCCGATCCAGATCCGCCTCGGTGCGGATGAAGAGCGGCGTGGCATGGAGCGGATCATAGCCCTGCTCCCAGCCGATGACGCACTCAAGCTCGCCCAGGTGGCTCTTGATGGCATTTTTGAGATCATCCAATTGGGACATATGTCCTCCTGTTATTGCAAATCTATCCGTGACACGGGCAAGTCTGCCCCTGACCAGCCTGGACGGCCAGCGTGTTCCAGTCCGCTTCGGACGCCGGGTTGAAGGTCGGCGCGGGGCCGAGCTCATGGATGCGGCGCGTGAACTCCGTGACCACATGCTGCCAACGCTGACCTTCCGAGGCCGAAACCCAGGTGTATTCGAAACGGCGCGCATCGATGCCGGTTATGGGCAGGAAGCGCTTGAGCATTTCGAGCCTGCGCCGGGCATAGAAGTTGCCTTCGGCGTAGTGGCAATCCCGGGGATGACAGCCGGACACGAGCACTCCGTCCGCGCCGTTCATGAGAGAACGGACGATGAAGAGCGGATCGATGCGGCCGGAACAGGGCACGCGGATGACGCGCAGATCCGTGGGCTGAGTGAATCGGGATACACCCGCCGTGTCCGCGCCGCCGTAGGAGCACCAGTTACAAAGAAAGCCGACTATTCGTAATTCGCGAACATCTTGGGCGGGCATAAGGCGTTCACCTCCGCGAGGATCTGGTTATCTGTGAAATGTTCAAGCTGGATGGCGCCCTGGGGACAGGTCACCGTGCAGATGCCGCAACCCTGACAGACCGTGTCGATGACCTCGGCCTTCGGATTGCCGAAGCGATCCTCGATGGCCTTGATGGCTCCGAACGGACAGGTCTGGATGCATTTGCCGCAGCCGACGCAGCGGGCCGGGTTGACCCTGGAAACTGCCGGGTCGGATTCCAGCTCCTTCTTGGACAGAAGGCCCAGAACCTTGGCCGCGGCGGCACTGCCCTGACCGACGGAGGCCGGAATGTCCTTAGGGCCCTGACAGGCGCCGGCCAGGAACACGCCGGCGGTGTTGGTCTCGACGGGCTTCAATTTGGGATGGCTCTCGACGAAGAATCCGTACTGATCCGGAGCCACGCGCAATTTTTCGCCCAGCTGCACCGCGCCCTTGGCCGATTCGGCGCCAACGGCCAGAACGACCAGATCGGCGGGAACCTCGACCTGCGTGCCGGCCAGGGTGTCCGCGCCGCGCACGATGAGCTTGTCGCCCTTGGGATAGATCATGGCCACGCGGCCGCGCACGTACTGGGCCCCGTATTCTTCCGTGGCCCGGCGGGTGAACTCGTCATAGCCCTTTCCGGGTGAGCGGATGTCCATGTAGAAGATGTAGGACTGGGAATCAGGGATGTGATCCTTGGTCAGGATGGCCTGTTTGGCGGTGTACATGCAGCAGAAGCCCGAACAGTACGGACGGTCCACGGACTTGTCGCGCGAGCCGACGCACTGGATGAAGACCACGTTTTTGGGCTCCTTGCCGTCGGAGGGCCGCTTGACGTGCCCGCCGGTGGGACCGGAGGCCGAGAGCAGACGCTCGTACTGCATGGATGTGATCACGTCCGGGTAGCGGCCTTCGCCGTACTGCGGGTACTTGTGCCAATCGAAAAGGTCATAGCCCGTGGCCACGACGATGGCGCCCACGTCCACGTTGATCAGCTCGTCCTTCTGTTCGAAGTCGATGCACTTGACCGGACAGACCTTGGCGCACAGGCCACACTTGCCCTTGGTCAACATGATGCACGATTCCGCGTTGATGGCCGCCTTCTTGGGGATGGCCTGCGGAAAGGGGATGTTGATGGAGGGCGCGTTGCACAGATTTTCGTTGAACTTGTCGGGAAACTTGCGGCTGGGGCATTTTTCCACGCACAGGCCGCAGCCCGTGCAATCCTTCCAGTTCACGTAGGTCGCCTTCTTGCGGATGGTGATCTGGAAGTTGCCCACATACCCGCCCACGGCTTCGATCTCGGAACAGGCGTAGAGGGTAATGTTGGGATGCTGGGCGATGTCGACCATCTTGGGGCCCAGAACGCAGGACGAGCAGTCCACCGTGGGGAAGGTCTTGTCCAGCTTGGCCATCTTGCCGCCGATGGTCTGCTCGCGCTCGACCATGATGACTTCCTGGCCGCCGTCCGCGCAGTCCAGCGCCGCCTGGATGCCCGCCACGCCGCCGCCGATGACCAGCACGCGCTTGACCGTCTCGAAGCGTTTGGGGATCAGCGGCTTGTCGCGACGCAGTTTTTCCACGGCCATGCGCACCAGCTCGGCGGCCTTGCCCGTGTTCAGGTCCTTTGATTTGCCGATCCAGGAGACATGCTCGCGGATGTTGGCCATTTCAAACATGTAACGGTTCAGTCCGGCGCGTTCCACGGTCCGGCGGAAAGTGGGCTCGTGCATGCGCGGGGTGCAGGAGGCCACGACCACGCCGTCGAGATTCTTGTCCTTGATGGCCTGGATGATGGCGTCCTGCCCGGGCTCGGAACAGGCATACATCGTGTCCGTGGCGAAAACCACGTCCGGGTAGGTCAGGGCCGTGGCCGCAACGGACGGACAGTCCACGGTTCCGGCAATATTGCTGCCGCAATGGCAGATAAAAACACCAATTCGCATTGCGTCCTCCCTACCTGGCCTGCGCCGGTTGTTTGATCTTGCCCAGGGCGAGTCTCGGATCGACACAGAGCTTTTCAAAGCCAAGCACGGCGCGGTCCAGTCCCAGAGCATAGCCAAGGAGTTGGGTATAATAGAAAACCGGGATCTTGAATTTCTCGTGCAGGGCGTGATTGATCTGCCCCTGCCGCAGGTCCAGATTCATCTGGCACAGCGGACAGGCGGTCACGAAGGCGTCGGCGCCGACATCACGTCCGGCATCCAGCAGCTTGCCCGACAGCCGAGTCACGATGTCGTTGCGCGGAATGCCGTAGGACGCCCCGCAACACTCGACCTTGAGCGCGAAAGGCACGACCTCGGCGCCAAGCGCGGTCATCAGGTTGTCCATGGCCATGGGATTTTCGTGATGGTCGAAACGCATCAGCTCCGGGGGCCTGTTCATGATGCATCCATAGTAGCAGGCGATCTTGATTCCGGTCAGGGGCTTGACCACCTTGGATTTGATCAGCTCAAGATCCACGTGCTCGGTCAGCACCTGCAACACGGACTGCGCGTCCACGTTGCCGTTGCAGGGCACGTCGAGGAGCGCATTGGCCTTGGTCCGAAATCCGGGATCTTCCATCTTGTGGGCTGCGGTGCGCAGGTTGGTCAGGCAGCTGGGACAGGGCGTGGTCACCTTGTCCATGCCCATGACCTCGACCTGGGCCAGGTTGCGGGCGGACAGGGCCGCGGACAGGACATGATTGACGGTGTGCGCGGGAGTGGAACCGCAACAGCTCCAATCCGGAATGTCCACCAGCTCCACGTCCAGGGCCTTGCAGACCGCGCGGGTGGAGCTGTCGTATTCCAGGGATGTACCCTGACCGGAACAGCCCGGATAATACGCGATTTTAAACATTGTCGCCTCCTTTGCGGAACCGCTCGAAAATGCGGGCCACCTGTTCGCGTCCCTGGATCTGGTGCGGTTTGAAGGGCAGCTTGCCGCGCATGAGAGCCTGCGGAGCCAGATCGACGTCGGTGAATACGCGGCCGGAGCGCGTCATGTACGCGGCCATGAGACCCAGCTCATAGGCGCGTCCATGGCGCTCGACCGAGGCCAGAAACGAGTCGGCGAAAATCTTCACGGAGCGCTCCGTGGCGTACCCGGCTTCCCGGGCCATGTGCCGACAGACATCCATGACCAGCGCGACATCGATCTTGTTCGGACAGCGCGTGGTACAGGATTGACAGGAGCCACACAGCCACAATGAACGGCTTTTCAGGACTGCTTCCTTTTGTCCGGTCTGAATCAGACGCATGATCTGACTGACCGAATAATCGTAGGCGAACGTGTACGGACACCCGGCCGTACAGTTGCCGCACTGGTAGCATGTTCTGATTTTCTGATGGCTGCGGGCTTCGACCTCGGCGACAAACTCAAGGTCGGCAGTGGCAAGATCAAAGATTTGCATGGACATACCCAACTTGCGGTAAAGAACGGCGAACCGTCCGGTTGACATGAATCCCGCCCCGAAAAAAATCTACGCGCACAATGAACCTTTTTGACACACCGTCCGAACGGACGGGTGATCCAAATTGATACAACGTATCCACTGAAAGTGTGTGTTTCCGGGACATGGGTTTTCTAATAAGCAGATTTGATGCCATA
Organism: Desulfomicrobium macestii; assembly: GCF_014873765.1. Classification (NCBI taxonomy): domain Bacteria; kingdom Pseudomonadati; phylum Thermodesulfobacteriota; class Desulfovibrionia; order Desulfovibrionales; family Desulfomicrobiaceae; genus Desulfomicrobium; species Desulfomicrobium macestii. The sequence goes on from NZ_JADBGG010000010.1 coordinate 38,126, forward strand.
GTATCCATTGGCTTGCGTTGTCCAGCGCCGGGGGACATCTCGCGGTTTTCGACGGAGAGAATGCCAACCATGCAAAAAAATCAGCGGCCTGAACCGAGAACCGATACAGACCGCTGAAAACTGGACAGAATCAGCCTCACTAGAGCAGGTGCGCCGTCTCGAAAATGCCCTCGGCCAGTGTCGGATGAGCATGTATGGTCCGGGCCAGGTCTTTGGCAGTGGCGCCGAGCTGCATGGCCAGGGTCGGCTCCGCGATGATGTCCGAGACGTGGGCGCCTGCCAGGTGCGCGCCAAGAAGCTTGCCCGAGTCGGCGTCCACCACCAGCTTGAAGAGCCCCGCCAGCTCGCCCATGGCCTGGGCCTTGCCCAGTTCACGGAAGTTGCTCTGCGGGCAGGTCACGTTGAAGCCCTGCTCCCGCGCCAGGGCCTCGGTCAGACCCACCGTGGCCACCTCGGGAGAGGTGAAGACCGCCGCCGGCACCTTGGAGTAATCCATGTCCTCGAACGCACCCAGACAGTTCCTCACCGCCACGAGCCCTTCCATGGCCGCCACGTGGGCCAGCATGACCCGCGCCGGGCCAAGCACGTCGCCTACGGCGTAGATGCCAGGCACAGAAGTCTCCAGGCGAGCGTCGGCCTTGATCCAACCGCGCTGATCCGTCTCCACGCCAGCCTCGGCCAGGCCCAGGCCAGACGTGTTGGGCACGCGCCCCACGGCCACCAGGACCACGTCGGCTTCCAGCACGCTCTCCTTCTGCGCCGACGCCGGAAGGTCCTTCACGAAAGGCGAGGGCCCGAGCGTCACCTGCACGCCCGTCTCCGTCACTTCCGCTTTGGTGGCCGTGCGCGCCAGCTCGCAGGCGATGCCGCGCTTCTTCATCTCACGCTGGATGAGCTTGCTCAGGTCCGCGTCGATGGACGGCACGGGGAGGATGCGGTCCAGCCCCTCCACCACCGTCACCTTTGAACCGAAGGCCTGGAAGATGAAGGCCAGTTCGCAGCCAATGACGCCGCCGCCGACCACCAGCATCCGTTTCGGGACGGTCTGCAGTTCCAGGGCGTCGTCGCTGGTGATAATGCGCTCGTGGTCAACGGGCAGGGTCGGAATGTTCAGGGTGCTCGACCCTGTGGCGATGATGACCCTGTCGCCTTCCACTTCCTGCACCGCTCCGTCGGCACCGTGCACGCGCACCAGGCACGCGCTTAATACCTCGCCCCGGCCGCGCAGCAGCGTGACCTTGAGTTTGGAGCACGTCTTCTCCAGACCGCCGCGCAGAATCCCGGACACCTTGTCCTTGCGCGCGATGATGGCGGGCATGTCCGGCACGGCCTCACCGGCCCCGCTGATGCCGAACTCGGCCAGGCGATGCGCCGTCTCCAGCGCCTCGGCCGAGGCCTTCAGGGTCTTGGTCGGGATGCAGCCCCAGTTCAGACAGGTCCCGCCCATGTGGGCGGATTCCACCAGAGTCACCTCGGCCCCGGCCTTGGCCGCGGAAAACGCCGCAGTGTACCCGCCGGGGCCGCCGCCAATGATGGTGATGCGTTGCGCCATGGCAACCTCCTTTGTCAGGACGCCCCAAAACGGCGATCTGCTGCGTCAGCGAAAAAATCCAGACCGCTTATGTATGAGCAATACACTGCCCGCCCTGGATTTTTTCGCTTCCTTGCATCTCACCATTTTTGAACGGCCTGCGATTTTTGAATTTTTCAACAGTCAGCTATGTATAAAGATGCGCCCGAGTCGTGCGGGCCGTGCTCATTCAGCTTGGTCCCGCGCCAGCCTAAACGCAGGCCGGCGCAAAGACCGGGAGGGAGATCGAGCGGAAAGGTTAGGCCGAGATGATCTTCTGGTATTCGGCCGCGGTGATGATCGCTTCGGACAGGTCGTCCGGCTTGATGCGCACCAGCCACCCGGCGCCGTAGGGGTCGGAGTTGACCAGTTCGGGAGTGTCGGAGAGCGCTTCGTTGACCTCCGCCACCATGCCCGAGAGCGGGATGATGGCCGGGGAGACGACCTTGGCCGACTCGATCTCGGCGCAGGACACGCCCTGGTCGAAATGCGAACCTACCTCGGGCAGGTCGATGAAGATGACCTCGCCAAGCTGGTCCTGGGCAAAGTCGGTGATGCCGATGACAAACGAGCCGTCGCCGGCCTCTTTGGCCCAGAGGTGCTCGGCGTGATAGCGGCGGTCGTCAGGAAAGTTCAATGCCATGATGTGTCCTCCATGGGTTCTCGTGCGTATCAGTGTGCCTCGGGCTTGCGAATCTCGGCCTTGACCAGGGACGAACGCACCTTGGAGCGGTACGGCAGCAGGGCCTGGTTCTCCAGTGCTTCGAGCCCGTCGGCTTGCTGCGCCTCGATGAAAACTGGCAGCATGCGGTCGCTGCAGGCGTCGAGGACCATCTTCGCGGCCTCCCCGGCCTCGGCGGGGGTGACGCGGGTCATGCCGTCGCCATTGGCGTAGGCCGAGGCCAGAACGCGGATGAGGCCGTCGACGTGGGCCCGGGTCAGGACGATGCTCTGCTTCAGGTCCTCGGCGGACAGCTCCCCTCCGGCGATAACCGGGTACAGGGCGGCCGGGCCGATGATGTCCAGCACCATGCGGGTGACGAAGCCTTCGTCCAAAACACGCTTCAGCAGGTCGGCGCGGCGGCCGTCGGCATGCAGCTCAACAGTCAGGCCGCCCTTGGCCAGCAGACGCACCAGAGTGACAAAGTTGTCTTCCTGGCCTTCGGGACAGGCCGACACATTGAGACCGGAAATCCAGCCGTGCAGCAGCTCGCTGCGCGTCACGCAGGCTTCCAGCACGCGGCCCGACAGCAGGTAGGCCAGAATTTCGCCCGTACCCTGCTTGATGACCTGCCCGTCATCGAAAATTGGAAATTCCACGCCCTCGGGGTTGCGGTAGATGGAGGAACGGTTGGCGCGGTAGTATTTATTGAAGATGTCCTTGTCTTCCTTGAAATCGAAGGTCGTGTACTCCTGCCCGCGTTCATCCAGGAACGCCTTGACGATCTTGCAGCGCAGGCAGTCAGGGGCGGTGTAGAGGGTGATGCTCATGATTTTCATTCTCCGGAAAATGCGGGAGCAGCCGAACTGCCCCCGCAGGGATTGTTACTCGTCGTCTTCGATGGAGGCCACGCACAGGGCGTTGCTGCCGCCGTAGGGCACGCAGCCGTCCACGCTCACTTCCTTGGCGCGGTCGCCGAACGCGGCGGCCCCGGGAACGCGGAACGTGTTCACATCAAGGGGTGCAATGGGCGTCTCCACCGGCTTCTCCACCTGCGGTACCCACTCGTAAGGCACACGGTAGGCGCGGTAGGTCATGTTCATGGGGATGAACTTGCCCTTGTAGGGAGAAATGAATTCCCACACTATCTCATAGTCGGGGGTGACCTCGAACACGCGGCCGTTGGAACCTTCGGTGATCAGCGTGTTGCCGTTGGGCAGGCGCTGCATGCCGCTGATGAACGGGCTGTAGAAGCGGTTGCTGTCCATGGGGAACAGGAACCCGGCTTCGCTCGGGGTGTACTGCCAGACGATCTTCATGGCCACGGGATCGATCTCCAGCACGCGGGAATAGTCGCGCAGGGCGGCCTTCACTCCCGTGGGAGCGCCCGGGTTGGGCACGTCGTAGCCGCCCCACCCGCCGTTGTCGAAAATGAGGATGTTGCCTGCGCCGGGCAGACCGGCCGGGATCATGTGGCAGTGGTGCTGGCCGATGATCCAGCCAATGGCCTTGAGTTCCGGGGTCGAGTCGTAGTCCGGGCCCAGCTTCCAGACGACCTTGCCGGTCTTCTTGTCGATGATGAAGGTGATGTTGGCCTCGCGGCCGTCAACGATGATGTTGTCCGGATGGAAGCGCTCGTCGCCCGCATCGTACCACTTGTTGGGGCCAAGGACCGACATGGAGTTGATATGCATCCAGTCGCCCATGCCCTCGGGCTGGGTCGGACGGTAGTTGGGATTGCGGGCCAGGGTGTTCTTGGGCCCTTCGCGGAAGCCGAACTCCGCGAAATGCTCATGGCAGTTCCACTCCCAGACGATCTCGCCTTCCCAGTTCACTTCCAGGATGAGGTCGTCCAGGAGCAGCTTGTCGGAAATGGCCGAATTGCGAGCGTTGCGGTGCGCCAGGACCAGGGTATTACCCGAATCGGTCTTGGGCTCCATGCCGGGAGCATAGTAACCCACGGGGTTGCCCTCGCGCTGGAAGTCGTGGTGATAGCGCGCCATCCAGCGCCCCTCGTAGCCCGGATCCTCGATGTACTCGTTCTGGTCGAAACTCCACACGACATTGCCGTCCCAGTCGATCTGCACCACGTCGATGCCGTCCTGCACGCTGAACTTGCCGTCGCGACGGCCGCGGCTGGACATCAGGTAGCCGCCGGGAAAAATCTTGTTGGGCATACCCAGCACGCCCTTCCAAACATTGTGTTCACGGCCGTTCATGTCCATCAGAACGGCGCCCACTTCCTGGGCCTGAAAAATGGTAAGCCCGTTCCAGCACTTTTCGGGGTTGTAAACCGTCACGCCGGTGGGATAAATGGTTGGATGACCCATCTGATGCACTCCTTTTTTCTGGTGATAAAGGACAGGCCAGCGCCGCCCGGCCATGTCCACGTCTTTTGCCTTGTCTGCGGAACGTCTTTCCATGAAAAACATGGGCAGCGCTGTTGCGTTCCTTACAAATCCGTAAAAAAACTTTTTTGCATTCCTTCGAAATATTCCAGCATCCTAGCGAAACACCTTTTTTTTCGAATATCTAGAACAGCTTGATCAGCTTGAATTCCGCCCGCCAGTCCTCGGTCAGGGTCTGCTTCTCGTATTCACGGTATGCCGCGCCGAGGACAACCCCACCCAAGGTCACGCCGTACTCGGGGAACTTCAGATTGAATTTGGGACCGGCAAAAAAGGTCTTCACGTCGTTTTCCTGATTCACGCCGTCGGCCTCGTCGGCCTGCGTCCATTCGTAGTAGCCTTCCAGCCCCAGATCGAGCCGGTTGTTCAGGGCGTAAGCGTAATGGCCATTGACACGCAGTCGGTCGCCCTTGGTCACTTCCTTCCTGCCTTCGGTGTAGATGAGGTAGCTCAGGTCGGTTTCCAAGCGGTGAGAACCGATCATCCATGTGGCGCCGGCACCGACCAGACCGCCCCAGGCGCCGGTACCGATATTGTTTTGACCGACCTCGCCCGTCGGCACGAACATACCGAGGTCCAAAGCCAGACTCAGGGGAGCGCCGTCCTTCTGCGACATGAACTGCTTACGGAGAATGGCCGTCGTATCCCCCAGGCCTCCGGACCAGGCGTCGTTCTTCCCGTCGGTTTCGATAGTGTTCATCAGGAACGGAGTGGCCGTGCGGATATCCCAACCCTTGGCGATTCCATAGCGCGTCTTGAACACGATGTTATGGCTCGACACTTCCTTGTCCGCACCGTCCTCCTCGGAAGTATGCAGATACCACTCGTCCTTGTGGGCATAACGGTAGTTCGCCACGGCGCAGAACTTGCCCACGGGAAAACCCATGCCGCCCGGACCGTGATTGACGCCGACGGCGCCGGCTGGTGCGGGGACCGAGGCATTTTGTGAGCAGTGACCCGAAGCGGCAGGCAGGACGAGGCAGCAGCCCAGCAGCAGGCTCGACAGAATTTTCAGACGCATGTGATTCTCCCTTCGATGTTCAGGTTGAGATAATCGCACCCGCATAATATGACGCGAGCGCAAACAGTTTGTGAAACCAGGAACAACCTATGGGGAATCCGCGGGGAAACTCTGTTGCATTTGTTACATTCCTAGAAAAAAAACGACGCAAAATACGACCATGGGCAGAAGGACGTCCATACGACATTCACGGCGCAACGGCTTTCATCACACGACAAAATGCGTGAAAAACGTTGAAGCGGATCGATATTTCAGCAAGCTCTCAAAATGATGGAAGAGGGAGGGGAAGGAAAACTGAGCAAGGGGGGGCGGCCGGCCTTCGCCCTACTCGTTTTGGTAGACCAGTTCTTCGAAACGGGGTCGGTCGAGGATATCGACCTCGTCGCGTGAGTACGGCCCCAGAATGCCAGCCTTTTCCAACTCACGCAGGGATTTGTTGAGGGTCACGCGGTGAACACCGAGAAGATTGGCCAGTTCCTGTTGATTGAGGCCGGGTCGGACAACGAGAGGGCCACTCTCGCTGACCTCCTCCATCTGACGCAGGTGCAGGTACTTGCAGATGCGCGACGGCAGGTCGTCCAGACTGAGGCTCACGGCCTGATTGATCAGCACGCGGACCTTGAAGGCCAGCGATCGGAACAGCGCGATCATCAGGTCTGGGTGCCGGGGCAGGATTTCCTCAAGGACACACCTGCGCGCAAACGCATAGACCGTGGAATCCGTTCCGGCGACAATGGCGCTCCTGGACGGGAGCTCGTCGAAAAAGGGCGTCTCGCCGAAAAGCGAGTCCGGGCCGATGCTCCAAATGATCTTTTCGCGGCCATCCAGGGTCGATCTGGTCAGCCATATCTCTCCCACATCAAGAAAAAAGATAAAACTATCGTCGGTCAACCGCGAAAAAATCTGCGCCCCTTTCAGAAATTTCATCCTGCGGCCCTGCGAAATAACCTTGCGCCAGCATCCAGCCTCGGAAGGAATTCGGGAAAACTCCAGTTCTTTCATTTCCGTACCCGATCTAATGGCAGTCATATGCTTCACCTCCATGTCCTGAACCCCGGGCCGTTTGCGCCTTGCCACAAATGAATTCCACGTCTAGCCCCGCCTTCGGCAACATCCGCAACGGCAAAAAACTCCAGGGCAGTTTGTTCGTGAAAAAAGTGACGATAATCTTTCCGCGTCGTAAAAAAAGTGGCAATTGTTACAGCATGGCTGCCTCGCCCACCGTATTCTCCAACAATCAAATTTCATCCCAAGGAGATATCCGATGGTCGCAACCCCACAAATGCCGGAAAAAGAGACCCTTTTCAAATGGGCCTTGAGTCTTGTCATTCCCCTGGCCGTCTATTTTCTGCTGCCCCTGGACGGCGAAACCCTGACTCGTCCCATGGCCCTCTTTCTTGCCGTCACGGCCTGGGCCGTCGTGGTCTGGGCGACGGACATCATCAATGAAGTGGCCGTCGGCATCCTGTTGCCCGTACTGTACATCGTCATCTGCGGTGTTCCTCAGAAGGTCGCCTACGGTCCATGGACCTCTCAGGTGCCCATCATCGTCATCGGCGGCTTCACCCTGGGCAAGATCCTGCAAGACACCGGCCTCGGAAAGCGCATCGGTCTAACCTGCGTACGGGCCATGGGCGGCAGCTTTGTCGGCGCCCTCTGGGGCCTGACCTTGGCGGTCTTCATCGTCGCGCCCCTGGTTCCGGCCATCACAGGCAAGGCGGCCATCTTCTGCGCCATCGCCATCAGCCTGTGCGAAGCCCTTGACTTCCGGCCCAAGAGCCGTGAGGCCACAGCCGTCATCCTGGGCACCTGCCTGGCAGTGGCCTCGTCGAAGCTCTGCTACCTGACGGGAGGGGCGGACCTCGTCCTGGGCATGGGACTGGCGGACAAGGTCATGGATACCAAAACCGCCTGGATGCAGTACGCGTATCACAATTTCATCCCGGGCACCATCTACACGGCCATGTCCGTCGGGCTGGTCATGTTCATGCTGCCCTCCAAGGTCGACCGTAAGACCCTGGGTCCCATTCTGGAAACAAAGCTCAAGGAGCTTGGTCCGGTCACCAAGACACAGAAGACCGCCGCCTTCCTCATGCTCCTGACCCTGATCCTGCTGGCCACGGACACCCTGCACGGCATCAACGCCGGACTCATTTTGATCATGGTCGCCTTTGCCTCCTTCCTGCCCGGTGTCGGACTGATGAACGGCGAACGTTTCAGCAAGATCAACTTCGCCCCACTCTTTTTCATCATGGGCTGTATGGCCATTGGCAGCGCCGGCGGAAACCTCAAGGTCACCCAGTGGATCGCCAGCATCACCTTGCCCTTTTTTCACGAGATGAGCCCGACCTCGGCCGGAACAGCGGCATACATACTTGGCGCCCTGGCCAACTTCCTTCTGACGCCCCTGGCCGCGACGACCACCTTGACCTCCCCCCTGGTCGAACTGGGCGTACAGATGGATATGAATCCCAGGGTTCTGTACTATGCATTCCAATATGGCCTGGACAACTACGTATTCCCGTATGAATACGCCGTGCTCCTCTACTTCTTCAGCTCCGGATTCATGCTCTTCAAAGACATGGTCAAAGTCCTGGCCGTACGCATGGTCTTGACGGCCTTTTTCATCGCCTTTATCGCTATCCCGTACTGGAAATTCGTTCTTTAGCTTCCGACTGTCCTCCGCTGTCCGAGCCATGAAATCATGGCTCGGACAGTTTTCATACATCAATTCTTCACGACGCTTCCCACCCTTAGCCAAGGAGCCCCATGCGCTTCATCCACAACACCAGCACCGACCCGGCCTTCAACCTCGCCGCCGAGGAATGGCTGCTGCGCCACACGGACACGGACATCTTCATGCTCTGGCGCAACGCGCCCGCCGTCATCGTCGGACGCAATCAGAACACCGCCTCGGAGATCGACGAGGATTTCGTGCGCGAGCGCGGCATCACGGTCATCCGTCGCCTTACGGGTGGCGGGGCCGTGTTTCATGATCTGGGCAACGTCAACTTCACCTTCATCCAGCTCGGCAGGCAAACCAAACATCTGGACTTCCATCGCTTCACCGCACCGATCATGGAAGCCCTGCAGGCCATGGGCGTGGACTGCCGGTTTGAGGGCCGCAACGACCTGGTCATCGACGGGCAAAAGTTTTCCGGCAACGCCCAGCTCCTGGAAAAGGACCGGGTCCTGCATCACGGCACCCTGCTCTTCTCCTCCCAGATGGCCGACCTGTCCGGAGCATTGAGGGTCAACCCGGTCAAGTACGTGGACAAGGCCGTCAAGAGCGTCGCCAAGCGGGTCACCAACATTTCAAGCCACCTGCCCGAACCCATGGATGTGGAGACCTTTGTCCGTCGCGTCATGGCCCATGTTTCCGGCAGCGAGTCAGAAACCCTGCCCGGCCTTCACGCGAGCGAGGAAGCGGCCATAAACGGACTTGTCGAATCGAAGTACGGCACGTGGGACTGGAATTTCGGCTCCTCGCCCAACTATGGCTTCACGCGGGGCACGCGCACCGAGGGCGGCGTCGTGGAAATTCACCTCGATGTCCGACACGGCCGCATCGAACAGGCCAGGATTTTCGGGGATTTCTTCGGAGCGCGGGCCGTGGCTGAGCTTGAGGCCCTGCTCGCGGGCTGCCGTCACGAACGAAGCGAACTGTCCAGACACCTGGCGGATGTCCGGGTCGACGAATTCATCCGCAACGTGGATAACGCGACATTCATGGACTGTCTTTTCTGATATGCCCTTCCTTGCACGCCCGGCGCAATGTGTTCGGGCTGGTTACACATACCAAGTAAAATTGAGAACCGTTTGCAATAAATCAGGACAGGACCAATTGCTGCCGGCAATGCTTGACGGAACACTCCCGAACCTTCATGTTGCATGAAGTCAAACCAACGCGAAGGGGAACAAATGGACCAAAACAAGCGCCGCTGGGACCGCGAACCGATAACCGTGCCGTGCAAGATCAGCTACGAAGGCGATACGCGCAACTCGGCTCCGGGCAGCATCATCAACCTGAGCCCGGGCGGGGTCATGCTCGCGACGGAACAGGGATTCATCGCCAATGAACGCGTCGCCATCACCCTTGAGGATGAATACGACGCCCTGCTCTTCGAATTCGCCGAAATCCTGGTCGGCACGGTGCGCTGGAGCCAGTCCACGTCGTCCCTGGGACAAAACGTCTACCACGTGGGAGTCGCCCTGGAGCGTGAACTGCCGCGCAGAATGGTGCTGACTGAGCAATAATCGCGTCCATTCTCCTTGTGTTGTCTTCGCGCATCCTCTATAGACCCAGAAAATTTGGCTTTTCCAAAAAAACCTGCCGCAGCGAGAGGACCTTTCCATGGCTCATGAGATGCAGAAAAACAGGAAATGGAAGCGCTTCGGCTGTCTGCTTCCGTGCAGGATCATCCCGCAAAACGAGACCGACATGGTCGTCTCGGCACGGATCATAAACATCGGCCGAGGCGGTCTGCTCATCGAAGCCGACTATGGTTTCAACATGGGAGACAGGGTCATCGTGGCGGCTGCCAATGCGGGGTTCGAACGCTTCGAGGCCATCGAGGAAGTGCACGGGACCGTGCGCTGGGGACAAATCGACGACAGTTCACTGATGGGACTCTATTACATCGGGGTCGAATTCGACGAACTGCTCCCCCTCAAACAGGCGGTGGCCGACCAGGACTGACTCGCCTCTTCACCACGATTGGGTCACACAGTCGGGCTTGTTTCAGACGCCAGGCGGCGCGCGTAAAAAAAGGGATTCCGTGAAATCCCTTTTTTTACGAGTACCGACAAGGCTCGGACGCCGGTCAGGCTTCCGGCTTCTTGGCCGCGCCTGAAGGCTTTTTGGCGAGCTTCTCGTCCTTGGCGGCTCGCCGGAATCCGTAATCAAGCAGCCGGGCCGTCTCACGCTGACGCACGGCGGAATTCTGGGCCCCGAGCACCACGGCCACAAGCCGAGTCTTGCCGCGCTTGGCCGTGGCCGTGATATTGTAACCCGCGTCACAGACAAAACCGGTCTTGAGCCCGTCCACGCCCTTGTAGGTACGCAGCAAGGTATTGGCGTTGCGATGCGTCGCCCCATGATACGTGTGACTCGTCATGGAGTGCACCTTCAGCGCTTCGGGAAACGTGCGCAGATAGGCCACGGACAGCTTGGCGATGTCCCGGGCGGTGGAAAGCTGGCCCGATGCGGGCAGGCCGTTGGGATTCTTGAAGCGGCTGTTGATCATGCCGATCTTCTTGGCTTTCGCGTTCATCTGCGCCACGAACTTGGAAGGATCGCCCTTGCCGAAATATTCGGCCACGGCCACGCAGGCATTGTTGGCCGAAACCACGCTGATCCCCTTGATAAGCTCGCTCAGCGGGACTTTTTCATTGCGTTTGAGACGCATGCGCGACCCTCCGGTCTTGACGGCCGTGGCGCTGACGGGAATGGGCGTCGTAGGCGCGAGCTTGCCCTGGGCCAGGGCTTCGCGAATGATGTACAACGTCAGGAGCTTGGTGATCGATGCCGGCGCGATGGTCTTGTCCGGATTGTGCTCGTAATAGACTTCTCCGGTGGACATGTTGATCAGCAATGCGGCCTGCGCGTTCAGGTACAGGTCCTTGGAGGTGCCCGGCTTCACGGCCTGCTTGGCCGGTCCGGCCTTGTCAGCGAGGGATTTCTTGGCCTTGGCCTCTGCGGCCTGCGGCTTGGCGGCCTGCTTCGGAGCGGGCGTTGTAACTTGCTCTGCCGCTTCGGACTTGGGAACGGCAGGCTTGGTCTTGGATGAGGCGGTCTTTTTGACTGGTGGCTTGGGAGCGGACGAAACGGCTTCCACGGGCTCGGTCCGAACCAGGGCCTGAGTGTCGGGACCGGCGGCCTCGGGCCTCGGCACCACGGAGGCCCGGAAGACGTGCGATCCGGAAGACGCAAATGCGGAAAAGCCGATTCCGGCCAATCCGCTGATCAGGACATATACGATCAATAAGATCAGAAATCGCGTAGCGCATTTTTTCGTCATGGGCCTTGCCTTTACGGTTCAAGTACGTAGCGGTCAAGCGCCGAACGGGCGAAGAGGCCAAAACAAACACAACATATTCAGTCGGTTATCAAAACAAAACACATCCTGCGCAATGAACGGCAAGTGCATGTCAATTGCCAAGATGCAAGTGCCTTACATGCAACACCCCCATTTTTCAACAAGAAACGGAAAAAATAATCAACTAAGGACGTGCGGCCTCATCGCTCCAATCAAACCTGAACGACATAGTTCCATCCTTCATACAGCACAAAGTCGCTTTCAAGACGCACCTTAAAGAATCGGAAACAGGACCCCGGTTTGCACGGGGCAGCGCCTGACGTTCTATTTCACCGGCAGAATTTCAAAAAAGAAGGCCATCAGCGGTTTCGCGTGAACGCAAAATGGCGACAGGAGTCCCTGCCGCCATTTTACGCTCACGCATCACGAAACATTGTTCATCCGCAGCCGCTCCCCATGCCTGCACATCCTGCCTTGTGGGTGCGCGTCTTGTAACGCATGATGTCCCTTCCCTGATAATGTTCCGTCACGATGTCGGAAATCAAGCCCGTGCATTCAAGCACCATGATCCCATGCTCCCCAAGAACCTGCCGGGGTTGCTTCCCGGCCGCTTCGACCAGGACCAGGGAACAGTCATGCAGGATTTCGGCAAGCCTGTGCCAGCGATCCGGTCCGCAGCCCACTTCCGGCGCCAGCCTCTCCTCGATCATGCGCGCACCCTTGCCGTGTGGGGCCCAGACCTGAAAACCGGGCGCCTCGCCCAGGTGCATGTTGACAAGCATCCCTTCCCGCGTGGCCACGGCCACATAAGGCCTGGCTTCCTTCGAGGAACCGCAGGCCAGCTTGTTCAGGGTCGGGATCAGTTCGCTGGAGCGGTCCGAGCACAAGAGGCCCACGGCATCGGCCCGGCAGCGCTTGCAATGGGTCATCTGCGGCACCAGCTCCCCGCCTTTTGCCCTCAGCTCATGGATGAGCGCCTTGGTCGGTTCTTCCATTCCGGCAAAGGGCGTGTCCGCCGTCGGATGCAACGGAATGAGATTCTGGATGTCCGCGCCAAGTTCCGCGGCCACCTTGGCCACCTCGATCAGATGATGATCGTTCACGCCGGGGATGATGATGCTGTTCACCTTCACGGTGATGCCCTTGGCCTTGAGCAGACGGATGGATTCGAGCTGGCGTTCGAGCAGAATCCTCGCGCCCTCGACGCCCCGGTAAACCACCTTTCCGACCCGGACCCAGGAATAGATCTTCGCGCCGATCTCCGGGTCCACGGCGTTCATGGTCACGGTCACATGGGTCACGCCCAGCTCGGCCAGGCGGTCCACATGCTCGGGCAGGGCCAGCCCGTTGGAGGACAGGCAATAAAGCATGTCCGGATATTTCTCGTTGATCCGCTCGATGGTCTCGATGGTGCGCTTGGCCTCGGCCATGGGATCGCCGGGCCCGGCAATGCCGACCACGGTGATGCGCGGCTCTTTCTTCAGGACTTCATCCAGGTATTCCACCGCCTTGTCCGGAGGCAGGATCGCGCTGGTGACGCCCGGCCGGGACTCGTTCACGCAGTCGTACTTGCGGTTGCAGTAGTTGCACTGGATATTGCAGCCCGGGGCCACGGGCAGATGCACACGGCCGCAGGAACCTGAAGTCTCTTTATTGAAACAGGGATGCTTTGATCTGTCTTTTGCTTCGGACATGGGGTTCTCCCTTGTATGTTGATGCGTCTGTGACGCAGATGAAAGCTGAAGATGGATTCCCGCCTTCGCGGGAATGACACAAACGCTTTGCGGCTGGCGGTGCCTGATACCTTGACGAATTCCCGATAGATGCGCGCAAGCAGCGCTTCGCCCCGATGTCATTCCCGCGAAGGCGGGAATCCATGCCGTTCAATCCTGGCAGTTCAAAAACCCCGCCTACAAATACCCATACCCCACCGGGCACTCGTCCTGGCTCTTCTCCAGCACGGCGTTGACCAGCATGTCGTAGAGGGACAGCGCGCCTTCGTAACCGACATGCAGGATGCGCTGGCCCCCGAAGCGGTCATGGATGGGAAAGCCGACCCGGATGAGCGGGATGTTTGACGCCCGGGCCAGCTTGTAGCCTTTGCTGTGGCCGACCAGCAGATCCGGAGCCAGTTCGGCGGCCTCTTCCTCGATGTCCTTGAAATCCGCGCCGCTCCTGATCACGGGCATGTTCACGCAGACATCGCCGAGGGCCTCGGTGACCGCTTCCCTGAAACGCTCGCCCTGGGTGCCGGTGGCGGCCAGGACCGGCTGGACGCCGATCTCGCCCAGAAAGGAGCACATCGCGATCACGAAATCCTCCTCGCCGTAAACCACGGCCCGCTTGCCAAAAATGTACTTGTGCCCGTCGACCATGGCGTCGAGCAGCCTGCCCCGGTCAAAGGCGTCCTTTTCGGGCATGTCGCAGCCCGCGAATTCGCTCAAAGTGTCCATGAAGGCGTCCGTGGCCCGAAGGCCGATGGGGATCATGGTCTTGCGGGCCGGAACCCCGAACTTGCGCTCAAGCACTCCGGAGGCCGATTCCGCCAGCCCCCCGGACATGCCGAACTCGATGGTCCCGGCCGCGCCGCCCATGGCCCGGATATCGGCCACGGGCGTGCCGCCGTCGGGCAGGGAGTGGTAGTCGTCCCAGATCACGCCATCCATGGTTCGGGATAGGTCGGGAAGCATGGTGAAACGCACGCCGGAGCGTTCGCCCAAACCGCGCAGGAAGCGATAATCCGCCGGGGACAGGAAGCCGGGCAGCAGATTCACGCCGCCGTGGGAGGCCCCCTTCTCCTTGACCACCTGATCGGCCAGGGAACGCACGGCCGCGTGCCAGCCTTCCATGTGCGTGCCCGAGTAGCTGGGGGTAGACACATGGACCAGCTCCGGCAGCGGCAAATCGGCAAATTCCTCGCGAAATTCGTACAGATAGCGGCCGACATCGTCGCCGATGGTCTCGGTCAGGCAGGTCGTGGCCACGCCGACCAGATCCACGTCGTACTTGCGCATGACATTGAGGATGCCCTTCTTCAGGTTCGGCCCGCCGCCGTACACCGCGCTCTTCTCGCCCAGGGCCGAGGAGGCGATGTCCACGGGTTCGCGGTAATGGCTGATGATATAGCGCCGCATGTAGGTGGCGCAGCCCTGGGAGCCGTGCAGAAAGGGGACGGCGTTCTCGATACCCTTGAAAACCAGGGCCGCGCCCATGGGCGTGCACATCTTGCATGCGTTGGTGGTGGAAACGTAGGTGTTAGCCATTGACGGCCTCCTTGGGGATGCAGGTCACGCGGGCGGATGTGGCCGGACGCGCGTTGCGCCGGGGCATGAACCTCCAGATCGGGCTCATGACCGAGGCGTGGATTTCCCTGGCGAAATTGTACATGCCGATGAAGCCTTCCAGCGCAATCTTGCGCTCGTGGTTGTGGTCGCAGAAACCGACGCCCAGCTTGTAGGCAATGGGCCGCTCCTTGACCCCGCCGACGAACACGTCCACATCCTTTTCCTTGATGAACTGGGCCAGTTCGAGGGGATTGGCGTCATCGACGATGATGGTCCCGGGATCGGAGATGGCGGCCAGCTCCTTGTAATCCTCCTCGGTTCCTGTCTGGGAACCGACCACGACCACCGACATGCCGAGGTGCCTGAAGGCCTTGACCAGCGAGAAGGCCTTGAAGGACCCGCCCACGTACATGGCCACCTTCTTGCCTTCGAGATCGCGGCGCAGCTCGGCCAGCTTCGGCATCAGCACGGAAAGCTCCCCGCGAACCAGCTCCACGGTCTTGGCCTTTATTTCCGGATCCCTGTCCGAGAAAAAATCGGCCACCTTGTAGAGTGAATCGGCCATGTCCTCCACGCCAAGGTAGGATACCCGCTGGTAGGGAATGCCGTATTTCTCCTCCATCATCTTCGCCAGCTCCATGGTCGCCCCGGAGCACTGCACCAGATTCAGCGCCGCGCCGTGACAACGCCGGATGTCGTCCACCCGCCCGTCGCCGGTGATGTTGGCCACGGTCTCGACCCCCATCTTCTTGAAATATTCGCGCACGATCCATGTCTCACCCGCCAGGTTGAAGTCGCCAAGGATGTTCACGCTCATGGGCGAGATGCCCGTGGTGTCGCCCGTGCCCACCAGGCGGAACATGGCCTTGCAGGCGGCGGCGTAGCCTTCGCGCTTGTTGCCCTTGAAGCCTTCGCTCATGACCGGCAGGACCGTTATGCCCGTGTCTTCGGAAACGCGGCGGCACACGGCCTCCAGGTCGTCGCCGATGAGGCCGACGATGCAGGTCGAATAGACGAAGGCGGCCTTGGGATTGTGCAGGCCGATGAGTTCGCGAAGGCTTGCTTCGAGCTTCTTCTCGCCGCCGAAGATGACGTCCATTTCCTGCAGGTCCGTGGAAAAGCTCAGGCGGTGCAGCTGCGGACCCGAGGAGATGGCCCCCCGGATGTCCCAGGTGTAGGTGGCGCAGCCGATGGGGCCGTGCACGAGATGCAGGGCGTCGGCTATGGGATAGAGCACCACCCGTGAACCGCAAAACACGCAGGCCCGCTGGCTGACCGCGCCGGCCAGGCTGGGGCGGTTGCACGCCATGGCAAAGGGCTCTTCGCCGATACGGTGCATCTGGCTTTTCCGTTCTTCGAGTATGGTCTTGTTCATGGTGTGCTCCTTGGGGCGGTATCGCTGTGTTTGCGCCCGAAAATTCATCTCTGTATGGCCGCTTGGCCCATCGATCCAAAAATGTGGCTCATGGCTCCCGAATCCGCCGCAGGGCCGATGGAGGAGACCCTCCGGCGGATTCGGGGCAAAAATTCAATCAGTCAAAACCTAGGACAAAAGATATTCGGCGCAGGGCTCGCCCGCCTCGATTCCGTCCAGGATGGCGTCGATGGCCTCTTCGCTGTCCACGCCGCCAAACCACCAGTTGTCGGGCTGGACGACCATGATCGGACCCTTTTCACACAGCTTCATGCAGCCCGTAGCCGTGATCAGGATATCGAGGCCCCGGGCCAGGATCTCTTCTTCCATGTACTGCAGGAATCCGTCGGTCTGCTTGAAGCACACGCCCTTGGGGTCGCCCCCGGCGCGAAAGCTCTGGCAAACGAGAATCTGTTTTTCGGGAATGGCCATATCTGTCTCCAAATTTTTTAAGAGTGATTTTCCGGCGCAAAATCCGCCGAACCATAAAGCTGGCGCACCAGGCTGAGCACGAAGCCTTCGGCCTCGATGACCGTGAGTCCCTTGGCGGCCAGGACTTCGAGGGGCTTTGGGCCTACGCTCGCGACCAGCAGGTAGGCGCAGTCGCTCAAGACCTCGGCCACCCCTTCCCAGCGGATGCTCCCGCCGCCGGGAGTCGGCGCGGGCCGGGTTCCGAGGAGACCGACCATGCCCTGGTCACGGCCGTAGATCCTGAACTCCCGGACATGGCCGAGATGCATGTCCACGGTCTTGCCGGTGCTGCTGGCCACGGCCACCAGCGGACGATTTCCCTGGGGAGGCGCGAAAGTCATGATCCTGCTCCTTCAAGAGGCGGCGGGTCGCCCCGCCGCCGGACATCTAGTAGACGAGTTCAAACTTCTCTTCCGTTTCATCACGATCCGTGCGGGTCAGGATGAGATCGAGGATTCTGGTCAGCATGTGCAGCCCGCCCTTGTAACCGACGGTCGGAAAGTACTGGTGGCCGACGCGGTCGAAGATGGGAAACCCAAAGCGCAGGAACGGGATGTCCTCGTCGCGGGCGATGTACTTGCAGTAGGTGTTGCCGATGATCAGATCCACGGGCTCGTTCTTGATCCACTGATGCAGCAGGAACATGTCCCCGCCCGCCTTGACGTTGGCCTTGTAACCGGCCTCGGACGTGATCTCGTCGATGCGCTTCTCGAACTTGTTGCCGGGGGTTCCGGTGACGATGTGCACGGGCTTCATGTCGATGGAGGCCAGGAATTCGGTCAGGGCGATGACCTGATCGGGATCGCCGACCAGGGCCACCTTCTTGCCGTGAAAGTACTGGTGCATGTCGGAGATCAGATCGACCAGCTGCCCGCGCTCGAAGGCGATGGTGTCGGGCACGTTCACGCCCGCGACCTTGCGCAGGGTGTCTATGAAGCGGTCCGTGGCCTTGAGGCCGAAGGGCATGTCGAGCACGGTGCAGGGCACCTTGCACTGGGTGTCCAGCCAGCGGGCCGCATCGGCCGAGCACCATTCGCCAAGGGCCAGGGTGCCGATGGCGTCGCCGGAGGCGACGAGATCCGCGACCGGAGTGCCGCCATCGGGGAACATCTTGTATTCGCCGTTCAGCGCCCCGTTCAGGACGCCGGAGGTGTCCGGGAAGAGGATGATGTCAAGGCCCATGAGGGTGGCCATGCGCCTCACTTCCTCCATGTCCGAGGGCTCGACCCAGCCGGGAATGATGTTCACGCGGCCGTTCTTCTTGCCGGTGTTCACGGCGAAGCCCTTGGCCATGCCCTTGACCATGTTGGAGAAGCCGGTGACATGCGAGCCCACGTAGCTTGGCGTATTGGCGTAGATCACGTGCTTGCCTTCGGGCACCTTGCCGCTCTTCTTGGCCTTGTCGGTCATCTGCGGCAGATCGTCGCCTATGGTCTCGGACAGGCAGGTGGTGTGCACGGCGATGACGTCGGGCTCATAGACGGTGAAGATGTTCTCGATGGCCGAGACCAGGTTCGCGCCGCCGCCGAAGACCGAGGCGCCTTCGGTGAAGGAGCTGGTGGCGGCCGAAACGGGCTCCTTGTAGTGTCGGGTCAGTGCGCTGCGGTGATAGGCGCAGCAGCCCTGGGAGCCGTGAGAGTGCGGCAGGCAGCCGTGAATGCCGAGCGCCGCGTACATGGCGCCGATGGGCTGGCAGGTCTTGGCCGGGTTGATGGCCAGGGCGCTGCGTTCCTTTATTTCCTTGGGGGTATGTCTAAGTAGCATGATTATTTCCTCTTATTCCCAGACGTACGTGGCGGACAGTTCCGGGTTTTCCTGCCAGGGGGCCTTCATGTAACTCCAGACCTTGCTGTTCACGAGGCGGTCGATCTCATGATAGAAATTGACCGCGCCCTGAAAACCGGCATAGGGACCGCCGGAATCGTAGCTGTGCAGCTGCTTCATGGGGATACCCAGCTTCTGGATGGAGAACTTTTCCTTGATGCCCGCGCAGAAAACATCGGGTTTGATGATTTCGACCAGCTTTTCGGCCTCGTACTGATTGAGGTCGTCGATAACGAGGGTCTGATGATCCATGTCCGGGATCAGGCCGTCGTATTCCTTGAACTTCAGTCCGGCGGCTTCGAGTTTCGCCATCTCTTCGGAGGTCTTGCGCGGGGCGTAACGCTGCTCGTCCGCCTTGACCTCGATTTCCTCGATGTTGCGACTGTCGGCGTCGACCTTCAGATTCGGGATGACGTGGCGGCCTTCGTAGTCGTCGCGGTGGGCGAACTCGTAGCCCGCGGCCAGGGTCTTCATGCCCATCTCGGCAAAGAGGTCCTGGTAATGATGGGCGCGGGAACCGCCGACAAAGAGCATGGCGGTCTTGCCTTCGGTGCGGGGACGGATCTCGGCGATGACTTCCTCCACCACCGGCATCTCCTCTGCGATGACCTCTTCCACACGGGCGGTCAGGCCCGGATCACCGAAGTATTCAGCGATCTTGCGCAGGGACTTGGCCGTGGATTTGGCGCCGATGAAGTTGACCTTGATCCACGGGATGCCGAACTTGGTTTCGAGCATGTCGGCCACGTAGTTGATGGAGCGGTGGCACATGACCGCGGACAGATCGGCCTTGTGCGCCGAGGCGAACTGATCGTAGGTCGAGTTGCCGGAGAAGGTGGAGATATTGGTGATGCCGCATTTCTTGAGGATGCGGTCGATCTCGAACCCGTCGCCGCCGATGTTGTATTCGCCCAAAAGGTTGATCTTGAACTCGCCGGGCTTCTCGGCATCGTTCTCGCCCACCACTTCGCTGAAGATCTTGTTGTTGGCGATGTGGTGACCGGCGGACTGGCTGACGCCCTTGTATCCTTCACAGCTGAAGGCGAAGACGTTGCAGTCGCCGAACTTGGCCTTCATCTTGCGGGCCACTGCGTGGATGTCGTCGCCGATGAGACCCACGGGACAGGTCGCGAAGATGGCGATGGCTTTGGGATGGAAGAGGTCGTAGGCTTCCTGGATGGCGGCCTGGAGTTTCTTTTCGCCGCCGAAGATGATGTCCTGGTCCTGCATGTCCGTGGAAAAACAGTACGGCATGAAGTTTTCCGCGCCCTCGGCCGAAGCGTCGGTCTGGTTGCGGCGAGTCAGCCAGGAATAGAATCCGCAGCCGATGGGGCCGTGGGTGATGTTGACGATGTCGCGGGTGGGCCCCAGAATGACGCCCTTGCAGCCGGCGTAGGTGCAGCCGCGCATGGTGATTATGCCTGGAATGGTGCGCACGTTGGCGGAAATTTCAGGGGTCTCGTTGCCCAGGGCCTCGTTGACGAGGATCTGGGAGGCGCGCTTTCTGGCCACCTTGGGCGGATACTTGGCGAGCATGTCCGCTTTTATGTCCGTGGGCGTCCAGTTGACGAGCTTCTTGGCAGATGATGGCATGATGTTCTCCTTCGTGTGTCCTGGTTTCAATGGATGAAACCGGCTCTATTCAATGGACTTGGCGCCCTTTTCTCCGGTTCTGACCCGTACCGCGTCGATCATGGGCAAAACGAAAATCTTGCCGTCGCCGGGCTGGCCGGTCCTGTTGACGTCCGTGACGACCTTGACCACCTCCGAGACCAGATCATCGGTGACCACGACGGTCAGCATGCGTTTGGGATAGAGCTTGCCCTTCTCCCCCAGCACCGCCACCGCTTCCTCGATCCCCTTCCTGGCCCCTTCGAGAGGCTTCGCGTCCACCAGACCCTTGCCGCGACCGAAAGCCTCATGGGCGAAGAAAGCGACCACGCCCGCGTCCTGCAAAGCCTTCTTGGTCTTGTTCATCATGTTCATGCGGATGACCGCGATCACTTCTTTCATGACTATGCTCCTGCCGGGGTGCTGTCGCAGATGCCGGAACTGATGGTGAAGACATCGCTCACGTCGCTGACGAAAATCTTGCCGTCGCCGAAAGCGCCCTTGGCGCCGCTGCGGGCGGCCTTCATGATCACGCTGATGACGAAGTCCTTGTCCTCGGCCTTGACCACGCTCATGAGCATGGTCTTGGGGATCTCGTCGTAGGTCACTTCGCCGATCTTGATGCCGCGCTGCTTGCCGCGACCGGCCACGGAATATTTGGTCACCGCCGGAAAACCTGCGTCCATGAGGGCTGCGAGAACGTCGTCGGACTTTTCGGGGCGTACGATTGCTCTGACCATGATCATATGTTTTCTCTCCTTCGTTTCTTCTATAACTCTTTTTATTATTTAACTTTCACTCCAAGGTCGTTCAAAAATTCGTTGTGGCAAGGCGCGAGTCGAATTTGAAGGGTGAAGTGTAGCCGACTACATGAGCCCTTCAAAATCGGGGAGCAACGCAGTCCAGAACGGATTTTTGGACGACCGCCTAGACGGCTTCGAGCAGGCCGAAGTCCATGAGCAGCTGCTCCAGTTCCTCGATTTCAAGGGGCTTCGGCACGACGAACATCTTGTTCTGGTCGATGGCCTTGGCCAGATTGCGGTAGTGATCGGCCTGGGGAGCGTTGGGCTGCCATTCGATGACGGTCATGCGGTTGATCTCGGCGCGCTGCACGTCGTTGTCGCGGGGGACGAAGTAGATCATCTGCGTGCCGATCTTCTTGGCCAGTTCTTCGATCATCTCGCGTTCGTTATCGACGTTGCGGGAGTTGCAGATCAGGCCGCCCAGACGCACTCCGCCGGATTCGGCGTATTTCATGATGCCCTTGCAGATGTTGTTGGCCGCATACATGGCCATCATCTCGCCGGAACAGACGATGTAGATCTCTTCGGCCTTGCCGTCGCGGATGGGCATGGCGAACCCGCCGCAGACAACGTCGCCCAGAACATCGTAGAATGCGTAATCCAAGGCTTCGGACTCGTGGTAGGCGCCAAGCGATTCCAGCATGTTGATGGAGGTGATGATGCCGCGACCGGCGCAACCGACGCCCGGCTCGGGTCCGCCGGATTCGACGCACCAGGTGCCGCTGAAGCCGGCCTTGCGGATGTCGGCCAGTTCCACGTCCTCGCCTTCGTCGCGCAGGGTATCCAGAACGGACTTCTGCGCCAGGCCGCCGAGCAGCAGGCGGGTGGAGTCGGCCTTGGGATCACAGCCGACGACCATGATCTTCTTGCCCATTTCAGCCAGGCCCGCGACCGTGTTCTGTGTGGTGGTGGATTTGCCGATGCCGCCCTTTCCGTAAATTGCGATCTTCCTCATGACGTGCGCTCCTTTATGTGAGAGTTTTTGGTGTAGTTGTGTGCCGTACCTGAACCTCCCTAGGGCAACGCGCGTGCCAAAAATTACGCAAGATCTCAAATATCTGAAAATAAAGGAGAAAAGAAAAACAGACATCGTCCTGCCATCCCGAAATATACACAAACAACAACTACGAAAATGTAGGTTCAAACATTAGTGTCCGCACACCCAAGACCTCTCGTAAAAGCAATAAAACCATAAAATTCAAGATAATGAAGAAATCATAAAACGTGGCACCGACCGTGCAATGACAAAGCAAACACGGGAGGACGCATGTTGATCGACACGACACTCAGGGAAGGGGCGCAAATGTTCGGGACCTGCATCCCAAATCAGATCGGAATCGAAATCGCCGGACGCATCGCGGACATGGGTGTGGAAGAGATAGAGATCGGCTGGATGGGGCAACAGGGACTTGAAGAGTTGGTAAGGGCTCTGCGGCACAGGGGCGCGACCTGTGACCTGAGCGTATGGTCTCCCTGCCGCACGGTGGATGTGTACCGGGCAGCGGGGCTGGGCATCGACACGATCAACATCGGTCTGCCCGTTTCGGACCTGCACATCGCCGAGCGCCTGCGCACGGACCGTGACGGCCTGACCGCCATGCTGCGCGAAACCGTGGGCCTGGCCCACTCCTGCGGCATCCGCCGCATCAGCATCGGCCTTGAGGACGTGACCCGCGCCGATCAGGAATTCGCCCTGTCCATGGCCCGCATGGCCCGGGACCTCGGCGCCGTGCGCATCCGCCTGGCCGACACGCTGGGCGTCATGACTCCGACCCGCATCGCCGAACTGGTGCGCTTCTTCGCCGCCGGAGCGGACATGGAGATCGCCATCCACTGCCACAACGATTTCGGCATGGCCACGGCCAACGCCATCACGGCCCTGGAAGCGGGCGCGCACTGGGCCGACGTCTCGGTGCTCGGAATCGGCGAGCGCTCGGGCATCTCCGCCCTGGAGGAAGTGGCAGGTCACCTGCGGCTGGTGCAGGGCTACGATATCTACGACATGAATCTGGTGCGCGGACTGTGCGACATGGTGGCCGAACTCGCGCGCATCCCGGTGGCACGCAACCGGCCGGTTTCAGGCGATGACATTTTCGCGGCCGAATCGGGCCTGCACGTGGACGGCATCCTCAAAAACCCGGCGCTCTTCGAACCCTACGACCCGGCCCAGACAGGAGCCAACCGCATCCTGGCCCTGGGCGCCAAGGCCGGACGAGGCGCGGTCAGGACCATGCTCCGCCAGGTGGGCCTTGAAGGACCGCTGCACTCCATCGGCAGTCTGGTGGACACCATCCGCCAGCGCGCCGCCGGCGCGGGCCGCCCCTTGAGTCAGGTCGAGGTGCAGGATCTGGCCAAGACACAGAATTGCCTGGAAGGCGGGATTTGCTGAGACAAGAGGAAAAGCGGACCGAAGAGCTGAAGCTCCGGGTCCTCAAGCGCACGGCAGGAACGCACAGCGGGAACAAGCCCGGCGGACTCGCGACGCATTTTGGGCGAACGTCGGACGAAAGATGAAAGAACATCAACGCGGATTGGAGGCCCCATGCTCATTAACAGAATACAGGCGCGCATCTTCGCCCAGCTCAGCGAGCGGTTGAACATGGACCGCGACGAATATGTCCACGCCCACTCGCGGCACTATCTCGGCAGGCTCGTATCCAGTCTGGAGAGCCTGACCGAGGAGGACGGCGACTTGTGGATTGCCAGGGCGTATTTGCAGTCCCTGTGACGAAAGAGCTGGAAAAATGAACGCATCGTCAGGCATCAAGCCTGCTTGGAGCCGATTTTTTCAAGAATTGTCTTGGCACGTTCGAAATTCGGGTCACATTTCAATGCAGCCTTCATGAACCGCTCCACTTCCTGAAGGCGGTTCATCTGAAAATAGACCATCCCGATATTGAAGGGGATGAGCGGTGATTCCTGAAGCAGGTCGGGAGTAGCCGAAATCGCTTTTTCAAACTCGCAGACGGCCTTGTAATGCTCCTTTCCCTGGGCATAGGCCATGCCCATGTTGTAGTGCAAACCTCCCTCGTTCGGAATCACGCCCAGCGCCTGCTGGTAGGTCTGCACCGCGCCCTTCCAATCACCTTTCTTGCGTAGCGAAACGCCCATTTCATTGACCATCCACAGGTCCTCGCGGGTCATGTCGCTGCCCTTGGTTTCAAGCGCCTGGTTCATGAACTGGATACTCTGCTCGGGATTGATTTCACGGAGTTTCACGCCGATATCCATGAGCGTTGAGGCAAGCATGTCGTTGGCCTGTGAGCGAACTATATTGACTGCGTCCTGATAAAATTTCCTGGCCTTATCTTCCTGGCCATCCTTGCTGTACTGCTCTCCAATATTGATTTTTCTCGTGTGATTCAAAGGAGATATCTTATCCATGAGCAGCAGGTATCTGATATATTCTTTGGGATCGTTGATTTCGAAATAAAGATCCGCAAGTTTTTGCAAGGGCTTCAGGTTGAGTCGTGATTCCTTGACAGCCTCTTTATAAAAAAATTCAGCATCTTTGAATTTTCCATTCTTTCTGGCAATATCGCCCTTGAGAACCATGCAAATGGAACTGCCTGGTTTCTCTTCAAGCAACATGTCTATCCTTGAATCAGCCTCTTCATACTGCCCTTTCTCTATCAGTTCCCTAATATTTTCGACTTCAGTGTGGAACATGTTTGAAGGCTTTATCGTAAAAGCAATTTTTTGAATTATATTATTTATTGAAATTGGCTTTACGATGATTGAATCGACATCGTTTTCCGCGATGAATGAGACATATTCTTCGGAAACCTCAGGCGTGATGCAAATAATTTTCAGTCTGTTCCGAAAAACATCCTTCAAGGATTTGAAATCAAAAACATTGGATCTTCCATTAATTTTAGATTCGATGAACATGACCACTTGCGAACTGGTATCCAGAAGTTCTCGGCATTTCTTTCCGATATCAGCAGACGCATGTGCAATAGCGAGCGAATCGTAATTCAGCCCCATGGTACGCAATGCTCCGCGCATTGTTCTTATGAATATATCGTCATTGGTGACAATAAAAAAAGAACCGTTCTGATTCTGCAAAAAATTTATGACTATTCTATCATAAATCGGGGCAATTTCTTTTCGTATGAGCTTGTGAGACACAAAAAAACCTCTGAGATACAAATATATGAAATGGGCATACTACGCCCGGAATCAAAAATAAAATAAACAAACC
This sequence comes from Desulfomicrobium macestii, assembly GCF_014873765.1. Lineage (NCBI taxonomy): Bacteria > Pseudomonadati > Thermodesulfobacteriota > Desulfovibrionia > Desulfovibrionales > Desulfomicrobiaceae > Desulfomicrobium > Desulfomicrobium macestii. The sequence goes on from NZ_JADBGG010000010.1 coordinate 63,435, forward strand.
TCACAAAAGGCCCTCTCAAGCAAAGCCGGGATAATGATAAGGCATTGTACCGCCCCGGGCAACCTTTGTAATACACCGAAATATTTCAGAATATTATCCCGGCACATATTCGGGACCACACACCCGGGCCACTGCCAAGCCCGCGTCATCACTTGAAAGGCAATTCCTCAAAACTTCCGGCAGTTATCCCAAGCGAAACGAACCGGACCGGACTTGAGCAAGTCGGCCACCGCGAAGTCAAGACCCGATTTTCCTGAATGCTGAAACGTGAGAATAACGGCAAGGTTGTGATCATCGTCAGCGGAGGCGGCCGGATGACCGGCCGCCTCCGCCGCAGCAGTGTGCCGCTACGGCGCAAAGGGGACGGTCACGACCGGCGCTTACATGCCTGCGGCGATCATGGGCAGGTAGACGACCAGGGCCAGCGCACCGAGCAGGACTGCGAGGTAGGGAAGTATGGCTCTGGAAATGCGTTCGATGGGCAGGCCCGTGATGGACGAGGCCACGTAGAGATTGATGGCCACGGGCGGCGTGACCATGCCGATGGCCAGGCCGACCACGATGATCAGGCCGAAATGGATCAGGTCGATACCCATGCTGGTGACAAGGGGCAAAAAAACGGGGGTCAGGATGATCAACGCGCTGGCGGTCTCCACGAAGAAACCGGTCAGCAGGATGACTCCGGTGATGAGCAGCATGATGACGTAGGGGTCCGAGGACAACGACAGGACTGCCTTGGCAACCATGGTGGGAATGTTCTGGTTGGCCAGAATCCAGCTCAGGACCGCCGAAGTGGCAATGACGAACATGATCACCGAAGTGGTGATCACGCAGCGCACCATGATCTCGTAGAGCTGCTTCAGATTGATGTCCCGATAGATGAACAGGGACACGAACAGGGCGTAGTTCACGGCGATGACCGCAGATTCGCTGGGCGTGAAGAACCCGCTGAAGATGCCACCCAGGATGATGACCGGAGTCAAGAGGCCCCAGACGGCCTTGCGGAACGCGGCCCAGATGGTGCGCAGGGAAAAAGGCGCGCCCTTGGGGTAATCGCGCCGGTAGGCCTGCGTGATGGCCATGATCATCAGCATTACGCCCATGAGCACTCCGGGCAGAAAGCCGTTGAGGAATAGCTTGGCCACGGACTGGTCGGCGATGACCGCATAGATGATCATGGGCACGCTGGGCGGGATGACCACGCCAATGGTGCCGCTGGCGGCGATGAGACTGGCTGCACTGTCCTCGGCGTACCCCTTGCGCTTGAGTTCAGGCACCAGGGTCGCGCCGACGGCTGCCGTCGTGGCCGCGCCGGAGCCCGAGATGGCGGCGAAGAACATGGCCGCCAGGACGGAAACCACCGAAAGCCCGCCTTTCAGAAAGCCGAAGATGGAATCGGCAAAATCCACCAGGGTCTTGCTGACCTTCCCGCTGGCCATGAGATCGCCGGCCAGGATGAAGAACGGCACCGCGATCAGGGCGAAGGAGTCGGTTCCGGCGAACATGCGCTGGGTGACGAGCATCAGCGGAAGCCCCTGTTTGGCCAGGGCGGCCATGGAGGCCATGCCGATGGACAGGGCCACGGGCACGCCGAGGAGCAGCAGGACGAAAAAAGAGATGAACAAAAGCGCTGCCATCAGGATTTTTCCCCAGGAGACAGGAGTTCAAGCAGGTCCCCCACCGCGTAAAGGAACATCACCGCCGACGACAGCGGGATCACGGCATAGACCAAGCCCATGGAGATACGCAGGGACGCGGACAATTGAGCGCTCTGCAACCCCATGTATTTCATGCCCGTGTAGGCCACCACCGCGAAAAACGTCATGGAGGCCAGAATGGTGGCGGCGCGCACGAGTCGGCCAAGGGCCGGGGGCAATGCATCCACCAGAAAGGTCACGGCGATGTGGCGCCCGTGCTTGTAGGCGACGGACGCCCCTATGAACGTGATCCAGACCAGCAGAAACCGGGAAACCTCCTCGGACCAGGTCAGGGCCTGGAAGAAAACCCGGAAGACGATCTGCATGCTGATGACCACGAGCATGACAACGAGGGCCACGAAGGCCGCTCGTTGCATGATCGCGTTCACTGCGTTCTCGACATGCAGCAGAAGGGACCGCAGGCGGTTCATTTCTTGAGCTGCTCCTGGATGCGCTGCAGGTATGTCCCGAACTTGGTGCCGTATTTCTCGTAGACCGGGGCGACCTTGGCCTGGAAGGCAGGGATGTCCGGGTTCTCGACGATCTGCATGCCGTTGTCCCGCAGGTCCTGGGTCTGCTCTGCGCTCATCTTGGCGTTCATCTCGCGCTCGTATTCGGCAGCCTCCTGGGCGGCGGCGGCGACAATGCCCTGCACGTCGGCCGGCAGACCGTTCCACAGGTTGAGAGACATGACGATGATGGCCGGAGCATAGGTATGCCGGGTCATGGAGAGGTGCTTCTGGGGCTCGTAGAGCTTGAAGGAATGGATGACGTTGATGGGATTTTCCTGACCGTCGATGGTGCCCTGCTGCATGGCCGTCAGGGCCTCGGTCCAGGCCATGGGCACGGCGTTGGCGCCAAGGGCCTGAAAGGTGTCGATGTACACGGGGTTTTCCATGACGCGGATCTTCAGGCCTTCCATGTCCTTGGGGGTGGTCACGGGACGGACGTTGTTGGTCAGGTTGCGGAAGCCCCGCTCGGCGAAGGCCAGGCCCTTGAGCTGCACCCTGCCTAGGGAAGCCAGGATCTCCTTGCCGATCTCGCCGTCCAGGACCGAATAGGCCGCTTCAGGCGAAGCGAAGAGGAAAGGCAGCTCGAACACGGCGATCTCCTCGACGAAATTCGCCACGGGCCCGTTGGTGATGATGCCCATGTCCACGGATCCGATCTGCATGCCTTCCAGCAAGGTCCGCTCGTCGCCGAGCTGTGCGTTGGGGTAGAGTTCAACACTGACCTTGCCGCCGGTACGGTCCTCGACGATCTCCTTGAACCTGGTCGCGGCAATGTGAAAACCGTCCTTCTCGTTGACCACATGGGCCAGCTTGATGGTCATGGGGGACATTTCCGCCAGCGCTGAACCCGCCCCGCCGAATCCGAAAGACAGAATGCCAGCCATCAGAACCGCCAGAAAGAAACGTTTCGTCATGATACCTCCCGGTAAAAAAATATGAGATTTCATCTGCATGAAAACGCCCAAGCGTGCCCGACAGACGGAATTCGTACCGAACATGTCGGAATGTCAGGCCATTCTCGAAAAGGAAGATGTACGTACGATTTCATTACGGATGGTGTCAACAATATCGATTATTGATCCTTGCCATTTAATACGTACAACTGATTATAAAAATATGCCCGCCACTACCTGCCAAACCTGACAGCACGGCAGGCATTTTTTATTGCCGACCCGCAACAACCGCCTAATTTGTCTATACATATCACGTCGCAATTGTCATCCGCCGGACGCATTGCCGTAACAGTCGTTTCCTAGTGATTGCAAAACACGAGGGAACGACATGATCCAGATCAAGCAGCTGACCAAGACCTTCAAGAACACCAAGGGCCTTAGCGACATCAACGCCACCATCGAGTCCGGCGAAATGGTCGCGCTCATCGGTTCGTCCGGTTCGGGCAAATCAACGCTCATGCGCCACATATCGGGGCTCATGTGCTGTGACCCGAACAGCGGCGGACAGATCGAGGTCCTGAGCCGCATCATGCAGCGCGACGGAAAACTTTCCAAGAATGCCCGCAAGGTCCGCGCCGAAGTGGGCGTCATCTTCCAGCAGTTCAACCTGGTCGACCGCCTGTCGGTGATGACCAACGTGCTCATGGGCGCCCTGGGACGGGTTCCCACCTGGCGGGCCGTGTCCAATCTCTTTCCTCCGTCGGAGCGCCGCCTCGGCATGGAGTCCCTGGCGCGGGTCGGCATGGCCGACAAGGCCTGGCAGCGGGCCTCGACCCTGTCCGGCGGTCAGCAGCAGCGCGTGGCCATCGCCCGCGCCCTGACGCAAAAAGCGCGCGTCCTGCTCGCCGACGAACCCATCGCCTCCCTTGACCCCGAATCGTCGCGGGTGGTCATGGACATTCTGGCGCAGATCCACCGCGAGGACAAAATCACCGTCATCGTCTCTCTGCACCAGGTCGAGTACGCCATCCGCTACTGCCCGCGAACCATTGCCCTGCGCCATGGCCGCGTCGTCTACGACGGTCCGAGCACCTCCCTGACCCCGTCCTTCCTGCAGGAAATCTACGGATCGCAAACCGAGGAGCTTTTTTCCCCCGCCGTGGACAACGCCATGCGCCAGCAGCCGAAAAACAGCCTGAACAGACCCGCCCCGGCGCCTGCCGCGGCATGACGGACTGTTGAAAAATCACAATTTGCAGGGCGTTCAAAAATGATGAGATGCAAGGAAGCGAAAAAAGCCAGGACACGCAGTGCATTGCGCATGGACAAGCGGTCCGGCTTTTTGGCTGACCCAGCAGATCGCTGTTTTGAGGCGGCCTGTTAACGACCATCCACAATTCAAAGGAGTACAGAATGTTTCGCAAATTATGTGGCCTGTTCACTCTTCTGGCGCTTTTCAGCGTCCAGAGCGTTTCCGCGGAAATGAAGGAAATCAACTTCGGCATTATCTCCACCGAAGCGTCCATGAACCTCAAGACCATCTGGAATCCTTTCCTGGCCGACATGGAAAAAGCCACCGGACTCAAGATCAACGCGTTCTTCGCCTCGGACTACGCCGGAATCATCGAGGGCATGCGCTTCAACAAGGTCCAGGTTGCCTGGTACGGAAACAAGAGCGCCATGGAAGCCGTGGATCGCGCCGATGGCGAGATCTTCGCCCAGACCGTTCCCGCGGACGGCGAGGCCGGTTATTATTCGCACCTCATCGTACACAAGGATTCCCCGCTGAACTCCCTGGAAGACGTGCTCAAGAACGCCGCGGGCCTCTCTTTCGGCAACGGCGATCCCAACTCCACTTCCGGATTCCTCGTGCCCAGCTACTACGTGTTCGCCGTGAACAAGGTCGATCCCAAGAAAATCTTCAAGAACGTGGTCAGCGCCAATCACGAAACCAACGCCCTGAGCGTGGCCAACAAGCAGGTTGATGTGGCCACCAACAACAGCGAGAACCTGGCTCGCCTGAACGTGACCCACCCTGACAAGCGCGGCCTGATCAAGGTCGTGTGGACCTCCCCGCTCATCCCCAGCGATCCGCTGGTCTGGCGCAAGGACCTGCCCGAAGACACCAAGGCCAAGCTCAAGAATTTCCTCATGACCTACGGCACCACCGGCAAGGAAAGCGAAGTCGCCGTCCTGAAGGCCCTGGGCTGGGCCCCTTTCAAGGAGTCAAACGACGACCAGCTCCTGCCCATCCGCCAGCTCGAACTCTTCAAGAAGCGCGTCAAGGTTGAAGGCGACACGACCATGTCCGCCGAGGAAAAGACCAAGACCCTCGCTGAAATAGACGCCAAGCTTGAAGCCATCAAAACCAGGATCTAGACATCTTACTCCAACGCATGCGGCCGGCCATATCTGACCGGCCGCATTCAAGGATGCATTCATGACCGCTCAGAACACGATTCTCGTCGACTCCCGCCCGCCCCGCAGCGTGCAATCATCCCTGTCAAAGCTTACGGGCTGGGCCATTGTCGTGGCCATCCTCGCCTGGTCCTGGGAAGGCGCGGACATGCGCCCCATGGCCCTGATCAGGGACTCCGGGAACATGGCCACCCTGGCCGGAGACTTTTTCCCGCCGAATTTTTCCGACTGGCGGCTCTACCTGGAAGAAATCGTCGTGACCTTTCACCTTGCGGTCTGGGGCACGTTTCTGGCCGTGGTCTGCGCGGTGCCTTTCGGAATACTCAGTTCCGAAAACATCGCCCCCTGGTGGGTCTACCAGCCCGTGCGCCGCGTCATGGACGCATGCAGGGCCATCAACGAAGTGGTCTTCGCCATGCTCTTCGTGGTCTCCGTGGGCCTTGGACCCTTTGCCGGCGTCCTTGCGCTCTGGGTTCACACCACGGGCGTTCTGGCCAAGCTCTTTTCCGAGGCCGTCGAGTCCATCGACCCCCAGCCCGTGGAAGGCATCCGCTCGACGGGCGCGACCGTGATCGAGGAAGTCATTTTCGGAGTCATCCCGCAAGTGCTCCCGCTGTGGATCTCCTATTCGCTGTATCGCTTCGAATCCAATGTGCGCTCCGCCACGGTGCTCGGCATAGTCGGCGCGGGCGGAATCGGCGTCGTGCTCTGGGAGATGATCCGAGGTTTCTACTTCGCCCAGACCTGCGCCATCATGATCCTTATCATCATCTCCGTGACCGCCATCGACCTCGTTTCACAACGTCTGCGCAAACTCTTTGTCTGAACCGGATCAATCCATGCACCTCCTTTGCTGCACCAATGCCCGTCTGGTCATGCCGGACGGTGTCGTCCACGGATCACTCACCGCCGAAAACGGACGCATCAGGGATGTCGATGCGCCGACATCCATCCCCGGGGCGCTGGATTTCAAGGGCGACTACCTCCTGCCCGGTCTGGTCGAGATCCACACCGACAACATCGAAAAACATTTCCTGCCCCGCTCCGGTGTGCGCTGGCCGACCAGCCTCTCCGCCATCCTGGCCCATGACACGCACATGGTCGGGGCCGGGATCACAACTGTCCTCGATGCGGTCAGCGCGGGCGAATTCAGCGCCAAGCGCATGCGCCGCGAAATCTTCACCGCCACCCTTGAAGCACTGGCCCAGGCCATGGACAACGATCTGCTGCGCGCCGAGCATCTGCTGCACATCCGCTGTGAACTGGCCGACCGGGCCGTGGTGGAGATGTTCACGTCAGTCATGGACCACAAGCTCCTGCACCTGGTGTCCATCATGGATCACACCCCGGGCCAGCGGCAATGGAGCGACCTGGAGAAGTACCGGTCCTTTCACGCCGACAAAAAATGGACCGACGAGGAGCTTCTGGCAGAGATCGAGCGCCTGCGCGCCGTGCAGAAAAGCCACGCCGAGCCCAACCGGGCCATCATTTTGAACCTCTGCGCGGAGCGGAACCTGCCATTGGCCAGCCACGACGACACCACGGCCGGACACGTCGAGGAGACGGCGCGACTGGGCATGGGCATCGCCGAATTTCCCACCACCCGCGAAGCCGCGTCCAGGGCGCGCGAACTGGGCCTCGCCACTGTCCTTGGCGCTCCCAACATAGTGCGCGGCGAATCGCATTCGGGCAACGTTTCGGCCCTGGACCTTGCCGCCGAGGGCCTGGTGGACATCCTCTCCTCCGACTACATGCCCGCCAGCCTGCTGCAGGCGCCATTCGTCATGGCGCAGCGGCTGGGCATGCCCCTGCACGAGGCCCTGGCCACCGTCACCGCCAATCCGGCCCGGGCCCTGGGGCTCACCGACCGGGGCGAACTGCTCCCCGGCAGGCGCGCGGACTTCACGCGTGTGCGCATGGTGGACGACGTGCCCGTGATTGTTGCAGTGTGGCGGGAAGGCAGGCAAGTGATTTAGGATTGAAGGCATGCCTCCGGCGGCCAGGGGACTTGTCCCCTGGACCCCTCTCACCGGGAGGTTTTTCCTTGTCGTTTCGCCGAAACTTGCAATGACAGAAGGATGGATTTGTGTCTGAAGCCCGCTACGCCATATATTTTGCCCCCGAAGCGAACAGCGCGCTGGAAAGGATCGGCTCCGAAATACTCGGTCGCCACGCAGGCGCAAAAGCGGAACTCGCGCAGCCGCGCCTGCCGGGCATCGCGCCCGAAAGATTCCGGGAACTGACCGCAGCCCCAAGGCACTACGGGCTGCATGCTACGCTGAAGCCACCCTTCTTTCTGGCCGAGCACGATGATGAAACCCCATTGCTGGAAAACGTGGAGCACATCGCCGCGCGAATGCGGGCGTTCGACCTGCCGGGGCTTGAGCTTGCCGGCCTTGGCTCATTTCTCGCCCTGACCCTGACCGCGCCATGCCCGGAACTGGAAGATCTGGCCCGCATCTGCGTCACGGTCCCCGACCCCTTGCGCCGCCCTGCCGGCCCCGAGGAACTGGCCCGTCGCCGGGCCAAGGGCCTGACCCCGAACCAGGAGCGCCTGCTGGGTCTCTGGGGATACCCCTACGTACTGGAAGAAATGCGCTTCCACCTGACCCTGACCGGCAGCATCCACGACCCCGAAGAACGGGAACGTCTGCGCGCCGGACTCGCCCCCCTGCTCGCCCCCGTACTCCGCAAGCCCGTTCCGGTGCGGGACATCTGCGTGTTCCGCCAGACGTGCCGGGAAGAACCCTTTGGCATTTTCCGACGGTTTCCGCTCCAGTTGCAGGGCTGACAGTGATTTTCCGAGGGGGCAGGTCCGATCTGAGGCATGATTACATGCGCGGCCGAATGTTGACATCAAGACGTCATGACTACATGATGACAAAACGAGGTGATCATCATGCCCGAAACGACAAAGCGATCCACGATTTATTTCGACCCACAGCTGCATGCGGCCCTGCGCCTGAAAGCCGTGCACTCCAACCGCTCGCTTTCCGACCTTGTCAACGATGCTGTCCGGGTTGCACTGGCCGAAGACCAGGAGGACCTGGCGGCCTTCGAACATCGTCTGGCGGAGCCGGTCATGAGTTACGAAGAACTGTTGAACGACCTCAAGGCCCATGGGAAGATATAGGCTGAGCTTCAAGGCGTCCGTAGCCAAGGATTTGCGCCAACTCCCAAAACGAGACGTGCAGAGTGTCTTGAAGCGCATTGAAGGACTCGCAGATGATCCCAGGCCAAACGGCAGCGAAAAACTGTCCGGCCAGGAGCGATTCCGGGTCAGACAGGGAACATATCGAATCATCTATGAAATCAGGGATCAGGAACTCGTAGTCATGATCGTGAAGGTCGGACATCGGCGCGATGTCTACAGAACATTATAGACTCCGCGCCAGTCGCACCATCATCCGTACTTCTCCACAAAAGCCTCCACTGCCAATTCCCGAAAATCCTTCAGGGCCGCCGCCAGGCGCTCGTGCTCCCAGTCCCACCAGGCCAGGGCCGTCAGTTTTTCCCGGATTTCGGGGGAGAAGCGGTACTTGATGGGTTTGGCCGGGACTCCGGCGACAATGGCGTAGTCCGGCACGTCCTTGGTGACCACCGCGCCCGAGGCCACCACCGCGCCCGTGCCCACGGTCACACCGGGCATGACCAGGGCTCCGTGCCCGATCCAGACGTCATGTCCGAGCGACACGGAGTGCTCCTGGCGCCAGGCGAAAATCCCGTCATCATCAGGCCCCATGCCGAATTTGGCGCTGCGGTAGGTGAAATGGTGCTGGCTGGCCCGCGAGGTGGGATGGTTGCTCGGATTCAGGCGGGCGTGATTGGCGATGGAGCAGAATTTGCCGATGCGCGTGTACATGACGTGGCAGCGGTCGCACAGGTAGGAATATTCGCCTATCGTGGAGGAAATGATCTCGGTCTGCGCGCCGATCTCGGTCCAGGCACCGAGGGTGCTGTCGACGATGGCGGCCGTTGGGTGGATGCTCGGTTCCGGGGAAAGCATGGTCATGAGTCCGTGCCGTCGAGGGCGATTTCAAGAATCAGGCTGGCCAGGACCTGGCCTCGATCTGCCAAGGGGCCGGAGTTGTCGAAGCGTACCAGGGCGGGTGTTTCCGTCACGGCCATGCGCGCCCGTGCCAGCCTTTTCTCCATCTCGGCCGCGTTTTCCCGGCCACGTGCGTTCAACCGCTCGCGCAGAACCTCTTCGGTCACCTCCACCAGCACGGGCAACAATGCCGGATACGCGCCAAGGGCGCTTGGCAATGCCGCGCGCGAGCCGTTCACGACCACGCTGAGTCCCGCCTCCATCCAGATGTCGATCTCACGGCCGATGCCGTAGGAGAAACCGTGGCTGTCCCAGTGCAGGGCGAAAAGGCCGCGGGTCCGGCGAAGCTGGAATTCGGCCCGATTCAGGGCGACATGGTTTTCCCCGCCCGCATCGGCCGGACGGGTTATGTAGCGGTGCGCGAAGACCACGGGTGCTTCGGCGGGAAGACGCAAACGCGCCTCGGCCATGAGAGAATCCTTTCCGCAGCCCGACGGGCCCATGATGTAAATCAGTCTTGGCATAAAAATCCTTTTTGGGGCGTTGGGGGAGGGCGAAAAATTTTTCGCCCCTACGATGTTTCACCACATCATACATCGCGTCATTGTCGCGACATCGTTTTCGGGCCGGTGTGGGTGTCTGGCCGTACACCGCGTTTGTGGCGGTAGGGGCGGTCCTGCGTGACCGCCCTTCTTCGGTCCTGCGTGGTCCTCCGGCCGGACACCGCGGTTGGGCAGACACGTAGGTCTGCCCCTACGATGCATCGTGGTGAAATCATACCATACATCGCGTCTTTGTTGCGGCACCGTATACGGCCTGGTGTGGGCGTCTGGCCGTACACCGCGTTTGTGGCGGCGGTTGGGCAGACACGTAGGTCTGCCCCTACGATGCGTCGTGATAAAATCAAACATCGCGTCATTGTCGCGGCACCGTTTTTGGGCCGGTTTGGGCGTCTGGCCGGACACCGGGTTTGTGGCGGCGGTTGGGCAGACACGTAGGTCTGCCCCTACGATGCGTCATCACGAAATCAAACATCGCGTCATGGTCGCGACACGTAGGGGCGGTCCTGCGTGACCGCCCTTCTTTCGATCCTGCGTGACCGCCCTTCTTTCGATCCTGCGTGACCGCCCTTCTTTCGATCCTGCGTGACCGCCCTTCTTCGGTCCTGCATGATCGCCCTTCTTCCGGCGCGATGCCCCATCATTAATACACGCGTTCCCCATCGCGCCAGACCCTGCGTATGATGGGCAGGTCGCGGTCGATGTGGACGCGGACGAGATCGGCCCTGAGGCCCGGTTCGATGCGGCCCCGGTCGGTGAGGCCCAGGGCTCGGGCGGGGTTGGCCGTGACCAGGGCCATGGATTCATGCAGGGGCAGGCCCACTTCGGAATGCAGAATCCAGGCCGCGTGCAGAAGGCTCGCCGGGACGTAATCCGAGGACAGGCCGCCGAGCAGGCCGGCGGCGGCCACGTCGCGCACGGAGACGTTGCCCGAATGGGAGCCGTTTCGGACCACGTTGGGCGAGCCCATGAGGGTCAGAAGGCCCAGCTCGCAGGCGCGGCGCGCGGCATCCATGGTCGTCGGAAACTCGCTGATGGCGATGCCGTGTCCGTGGGCCCAGTCAACGTGCTCGGCCGTGGCGTCATCGTGGCTGGCCACGGGCACGCCCTTGCTCCGGCACCAGCCCAGGATGTCCTCGGCATGCGCTCCGGCGAAGCGGGCCTGCACGCCCTGCATGCGGGCCATCTCGACCGCGAACTCCTGGTCCGTCCACTGCCTGTCCTTGCTGTAATAGGTGCGATAGGCGTCGATGTCGACGAACTGGCGCTGGCCCGGGGTGTGATCCATGAGCGAGACCAGATGCACGTCGTCCATGTCCCGAAAAGGTTCAAAGAGGCGCGGCATCTCGGGGTCCGAAATTTCGCAGCGCACGTGCAGGAAATGGTCGGCCCTCAGGTGTCCCGTGGGCCGCAGCTCTTGCAGGGCGGTCAGAGTCAGGTCGAGCATGGTCCGGCGGTCGCTTTTTTCATAATACTGTCCGCAGGACAAAGCGTCGAGAACCGTGGTGATGCCCGCGGCCACAAGCTGCGCGTCATGGGCCAGCAGAGCGGCCCGAGCCGAGGGCCAGAGCACGCCGGGCCGGGGCAGGAGCTGCTTTTCGAGGTTGTCGGTATGCAGCTCGACCAGCCCGGGAATGAGCAGGTCGCCCGCGAAATCGACGGCGGCAGGCGTCGTGGTCGCGCCCGGCGCAATGTCGTGGATCAGCCCGTCGCGCACGGACAGGCTGCCCAGGATGACCTCGTCGGCCAGAACGATACGGGCGTTGGCAAGAATCAGCTCATGCATGGGTCACTCCGGTCTGTTCAGCAGCAGGCAGCGGTCCGCGACCCGCTCGCGCACGTCGTCATCATGAAAAATGCCCACGATAGCCGCGCCGCGCGCCTTGGCTTCGAGGATCATGTCCACGACGGTGTTGCGATTGTTCCCGTCCAGTGAGGCCGTTGGCTCGTCGAGGAGCAGGATGGGATAGTCGCGGATGAAGCCGCGCGCTATATTGACGCGCTGCTGCTCGCCTCCGGAAAAGGTGGCCGGAGCCAGGGACCACAGGCGCTCGGGAATGTTCAGCCGGGCCAGAAGCTCTCCGGCCCGCTCCCTGGCCTCCCGGAGGTCAACGCCCATGGCGGTGAGCCGCTCGGCCACCAGATCGAGGGAGGAGACACGCGGGATGACGCGCAGGAACTGGCTGACATAGCCGAGGCTGCGGCGGCGCACGTCGAGGATGGTGCGGGGCTGGGCGGAGGTCATGTCCACGCCGTCCCCGTCATGGCTGATGACGACGCTGCCCGCGCTTGGGCGGTAGTTCGCGTAGATGGAGCGCAAAAGGCTCGACTTGCCCGAGCCGGAGGGGCCGTGCAGGGCGATGCACTCCCCGGCCGCGACATCGAGATCCACGCCATCGAAAGCGCGGATGCACGTGCCGCCCTGGGTGTGCAGCACGAAGGTCTTGGCCAGGGATCGTATGGAAATCATGGGAATGTTCATGAATGCCTCAAGCTTGCAGGATGGAGGAGACCAGAAGCTGGGTATAGGGGTGACACGGATCGTCGAGGACCTGATCGGACAGGCCCGTCTCGACGACCTCGCCGCCGCGCATGACCATCATGCGGTGGGCCAGGATGCGGGCCACGGCCAGATCATGGGTGACCAGCACCACGGCCAGGCCCAGGGAGGAGACCAACTCGCGCAGGAGATCCAGAAGCCTGGCCTGGACCGAGACGTCGAGGCCGCTGGTGGGTTCGTCCATGAAGATCAGACGCGGGCCCGTGACCAGGTTGCGGGCGATCTGAAGGCGCTGCTGCATGCCGCCGGAAAAGGCCGACGGATGCTCGTCGATACGCTCCGGGTCCAGTTCGACCCGCTCCATCCAGTCAAGGCCCGCCCCGCGAATCCGGCCATAATGACGTTGCCCGAGCGCCATGAGACGCTCGCCGATGTTCCCTCCGGCGCTGACTCGCATGCGCAGACCGTCGCGGGGGTTCTGGTGCACCACTCCAAGATCGGTGCGCTGCAGGCGGCGGCGGTCGGCCTCGCCGAGTTCGGCCAGGGACAGCCAGAGCCCGTCGCGGTCCCGGTAGGACACCTCGCCGGCCGTGGGCATGAGCCGCCCGGACAGGAGACTCAGGAGCGTGGACTTGCCAGACCCCGATTCGCCGACAATGGCCAGCACTTCGCCCGGCCACAGCGTGAAGTTCACGTCACGGCATCCGACGCGGTTTCCGTAGTAGCGGGTCAGGCCCGTGACGCGAAGCAGTTCATTCTCCATCAGTTGCCCTCCCGCTCTTGCACGCGCCGCGCACAGAAGTCCGAATCGGAACAGACGAACATGCGTCCGCCCTGGTCGTCGATGATGATTTCATCGAGAAAACTGCTGCCGCAGCCGCAGATGGCGCACGCCTCGTCCCATTTCTGGATTTCGAAGGGATGATCCTCGAAGTCCAGGCTCTTGACTCTGGTGTGGGGCGGAATGGCGTAGATGCGTTTTTCGCGGCCCGCGCCGAAAAGTTGCAGGGCCGGGCAATCGTCCATCTTGGGGTTGTCGAATTTGGGAATGGGAGACGGGCACATGATGTAGCGGTCCTCGACCTTGACGGGATAGTTGTAGCTGGTCGCGATGCGGCCGTGCTCGGCGATGTCCTCGTAGAGCCTTACGTGCATGACCCCGTATTCCTCCAGGGCGTGCATGGTCCGGGTCTCGGATTCGCTCGGCTCCATGAAACGCAGGGGTTCGGGGATGGGCACCTGGTAGACGAGAATCTGCCCCTCGCGCAGCGCGGCTTCGGGGATGCGATGGCGGGTCTGGATGACCGTGGCCTCTTCGGTGGCCGTGGTCGTGGTCACCTGGGCCGTTCTGGCAAAAAACGAGCGGATGGAGACGGCGTTGGTCGTATCGTCGGCGCCCTGGTCGATGACTTTGAGGACGTCGTCCGGGCCGATGATGGCGGCGGTGATCTGGATGCCGCCCGTGCCCCAGCCATAGGGCAACGGCATCTCGCGGCTGCCGAACGGGACCTGATAGCCGGGGATGGCCACGGCCTTGAGGATGGCCCGGCGGATCATGCCCTTGGTCTGCTCGTCCAGATAAGCGTAGTTGTAACCGGGCACGGATTCAGCGTTCATGACCGTCCTCCTTGTCGTTTGCGGCGTCCTGCCTGAGCCCGCGCACCAGGGCCAGCTCGGACTGAAAATCGACGTAATGCGGAAGCTTCAGGTGCTGCACAAAGCCCGAGGCCTCGACGTTGTCGCTGTGATACAGGACAAACTCCTCGTCCTGGGCCGGACCGCGCACCTCCTCGCCAAGCTCTTCGGCGCGCAGCGATCTGTCTACCAGGGCCATGCTCATGGCCTTGCGTTCCCCCTGTCCGAAGGTCAGGCCGTAGCCACGGGTGAAACGCGCGTCGCCGGAGCCGATGAACTGGTTCACCGTCTCGCATTCGGTCATGGTCATCTCGCCGATGGTCACGGCGAAGCCCAGCTCCTCGGGTACGAACTCGACTTCCAGCTCACCCATGCGGATCTCGCCCACGAAGGGATGGGAATTGCCGAAGCCGCGCTGGGTCGAATAGCCCATGGCCAGAAGAAAGCCCTCGTCGGCACGGGCCAGATTTTGAAGGCGCATGGAGCGCCCGGCGGGCAGGGTCAGGGGCTCACGGGTCAGGTCGTCCGGTTCCGGATCGTCCCCCCTGCCTTCGGATTCGATGATGCCTTCGCGGCCCAGCACTTCGAGCACTCGCGGCATGGCTTCAGGCGTTGCACCCATCAATTCGTCTGAAATTTCTGAAGGCATCGTGCCGGCCGTTGCACCAGACTTCATTTGAGTCGTTGTCTCCGGCGTCGCATCGCGCGCCGTTTCGGATGCCGGTTCGGGCGCGAAGCGATTTTTCCGCAAACAGTTTCCGGCCAGCTCCCAATCAAGCAGGCGGTGGGTATAGTCGAAGGTCGGTCCCAGGACCTGTCCCCCCGGGACATCCTTGAATGTGGCGGAGATGCGGCGGCGGACATGCATTCGCGAGGTGTCGACGGGCTGGGAGTATCCGAATCGCGGCAGGGTCGTGCGGTAGGCGCGCAGCAGAAAAATGGCCTCCATCAGGTCGCCCCTCGCCTGTTTTACGGCCAGGGACGCAAGGATGGGATCGTAGAGGGAGCCTTCGCTCATGACCCGATCCACGGACAGCGACAGCTGCTCGCGAATCTGGTCCAGGGAAAGTTCCGGAACGGACTCCTGGCCCCGCCGCTCCCGGGCCAGCAGCCGGTGCGCCTCGGCAATGGCTTTCTCACCGCCCTTGACAGCTACATACATGGCCCGGCCTCCAGTTTCAGGGTTCTCGGCAAGCCCACGACCTGATCCTTGCCGACCAGGATAAGATCTACGCCTCGGGGAAAGAGGCGGCTGTTGTCACGCCACATTCGTGTGAAGCCCGCAGGGAGCCAGGACAGAGGAATGCGCCCTTCCCCATCCACGCCGGGCCCGCTGATCCGCGCGGCTTCCCCGACGTCGTTTGAGAAATCCGAGGTCAGCAGCACGGTGGTCGATTTTTCGGGATATTCCACGCTGCCAAGAGAAAATGTCTCCAAGGAAGGCATGCGCCCAGGCTGTGCGAGCACGGCGAAGGAGGCCTTGGCCGGGGTATCGGTCAGGGGGCATCCGCAATGAAAGCGCAGGAAACGCAGGGCCTCCTCGGTGTTGCATGCGGCGTCCAGCCAGACCGGGGTTTCCATGTCGCACAGGGTCAGGACCACCGAGGTCATGCTCCCGCTCCAGCCCACCGGACCTTCGGCCTGAACCGGCAATGGAACGAGGGTGCCCGGCCGGGACATGGCTTCGAGGATGACGCGGAACGTTCCCTGACTTTCGAATACGGGGCGGGTGAAGCCCGCGGGGATGGGTTGCAGCATCAGTCCTCCCCCCGCACCAGTGTGAAAAAATCCACCCTGCTCGGACTCACTTCATCGTGCCGCCGGGCCAGGTGCTCCCGCCGTTCGCGCCGCAACGGCTCGATCAATCCCCGGCGCAGATCTTCGCGCCGTTCCGGAAGTTGCATGAGGGCATCGAAAACAGCCGCCAGACAGGCGTGTTCGGGTTTGATACCGCCGATGAAGGCATGACCCATGATCCCGCCTGCAAGGCCGACGCTGCACCGGGTCACGGTCATTTCACCCAGATTGAAGCGCTCCCCCACGTTTCCCGACCGGGCCCTGACCATGACCAGTCCGGTTTCGGGCCCTCGCACGATCCGGTATTCCGGCCGTGCGGCCATGCTGTCCCAGGCGTCCCGCAGCCGGCCTTCATCGGCCAAGGCCAGGGCGGCCATCCATTCCTGCCGCTGTGTCTGTTCGGTTGACATCAATGAAACTCCACAATATGAAAATTTGTCTAGACATCTATGTCTTTTTGCTGAGACTCAATTCTCAGCATTCTGTGACAATTTGCATTCAAGGAGACGGCGATGGAGTTACAGCGCGGAAGTGGAGTGGCCCTGTGGCGGCAGATTCAGGATTGGCTGGAGTTCAGGATCAAGGAGAGGGAAATGCCGCCCGGCAGCAAATTACCCACGGAGCAGGAGCTCGCCGACCGCTTCAAGGTCAATCGGCACACCGTGCGCCGTGCGCTGACCCTGCTGGCGGAAAAGGATCTCATCCGCACGGAACAGGGCAGCGGCAGCTTCGTGCGCGAGCAGATCATCGACTACGCCGTTGGCGTGCGGACCCGCTTTCATGAAAACCTGCTGCGCCAAGAGCGAAAGCCGCGCGGGGAGCTCATCTCGTCGGGCATCATTCCCGCCACGACCGAAGTGGCCCGGGCGCTTGAAATGGACAAGGGCGAACCGGTCATCGTGCTTGAAACCCTTGGCGAGGCGGACTCCGTGCGTATCTGTCTGGCCAGCGCCCACTTTCCCCAGAGCCGCTTTCCGGGCCTTGACGAACATTTCCGCGCCACCGGCTCCGTGACCCAGGCGCTGCGCCATTACGGAGTCATGGATTACCGGCGCAAAAGCACGCACATATCGAGCCGTCTGCCCACCGCCCGTGAAGCACGCATCCTGCATCAGTCAAAAACCCGCCCGGTGCTCGTGACGGAGAGCATCAACGTCGACCCCAGAGACTGGCCCATCGAATTCTGCGAAACACGCTTCGCGTCCGAGCGGGTTCAATTCACCATTGAAACATGACCGTTTTTTGTCTTTTCAGACGACACTGCAAAAAAAACACAAAAGAACCCGAGTGTCATTCCCGCGAAGTCGGGCCATGTCGGGCAATAGCGCGAAATCCATTCTTTTCAGATAGTTAAAAAGGCATGGATCCCCTTCATCAAGGGGATGACGACTTTTTGCAGTGACATCTTTTCAAGCAAGGTCGCGACGCAAAATCATATTTCAGAGACACGCTGTCGCACGTTGTAATACGAAGCTCGCGATGCTCCATGTAATGAGCAGTCAGCCTCAATACATACGCTTTCAGCAAAAATTGACGCCTTGCCGATACCAGCACAATAAAATTCATGCCCTTCCCAAAAACCTTAAAAATGTATGACAGAAGATCTTTTGCTGAATTTCTTGATAAAAAAATATACAGCATGTATTATCAGAGCGCTGTTGTTCGTGCTCACATCTATAAAGCACATTGTGCTTTTCAAGACAGCGATACATCACTCAAAGGATCTCAACATGAAACATATACTGATTGCCTGCGCCTTCTTTTGCGCGTTCCTGTCCGGTTGCGCCACCAACACCTTGCAGCGCAACGCCCTGGAAAACTTCGGCCTGGCCACGGAGAGGGTCGGACGCATGAGCGAATCCGAGTTCCTTTCCATGCGCGACGAAATCATCGAAATGAACTCGCTGCTCATGATTCTCGACAACTCCAAAAATGCCGAAAGCCGCACCTACGACGAACCGGCCCTGGCCGATACGACAACCATGCGCGTTGCCGCATGCAAATCACTGCGCATGTACGGCGACCTGCTCATGCGCCTTGCAGCCGATGATCGTACCGGAATGGTGCGAAAGTCCGCACGGGTTTTTCTGGACAACATCACCGAGACACTGGGGCCGGATCTGACCCTCGCCCAGGAAGAGGCAGTGCAAAACGTGGCTCTGGGCCTTGATGCCCGCTGGACGGCGCGCAAGAAATCCAAGACAATTCAAAGCTTGGTGCTGGCCTTTGCCGATGCCTTGACCATTCTTTCGGGCAGGCTTCTGGCCGATTTCTCCCTGGACGAGTCCTCCACCAGCCATTTGAAGGCATACGCCGACACGGCCAAGGAACTGAAAACCCTGTCCGCGGCCATCATCGACGCCGGAGACAGGGAAACGCTCGACAAGCGGAACAAGGCGGTGAAGGCGTTCGTGCTGGCGCAAAAGGTGATTGCCCGCGCCGAGGCCATGGGCGCACGGATCCACGAGGCCATGGCCACCCTGCAAAAAGCCAACGCCCATGTAGTGGCCGCCATTCAGGACAACAGCTACGACCTGCGGGAAATCAGGGAGTATGGAAAACAGATTCAGAAGATAGGCACGATGCAGCAGGTTCTTTCCCGCTGAGAAGAGACGGACACGAAGCTTTCGAAGCGCCCCATGCGGGCGCTTTTTTTTGTAAAAAAAACGGCAGCCCGGAGGCTGCCGTGATCACGCGGGAATCAGTTTCTGGGGCAGGACGGGAGGGGAATCAGACGGCTGACTCGCTCACGGTACGCCTGATAGGTTTCGCCGAACTGGTCTTCAAGCTCCACCTCTTCGGCCCCGACATTCTTGAAAAAGAGGAAAGTTGCGACGGCAATGCCCAGAATCCCCAAATTGGTATTCAGGATCAGGCACAACCCAGGCATGATGCCGAGCAGGTTCGCAGCAAGGATCGGGTTGCGGCTCCAGGCGAAGGGGCCGGACTCGACCAGCATGTAACCCTCGCCCTTCCTGAGCTCACGCACGGCCAGCGCCAGACCGGCCACTCCCGCCACCAGCCACAGGAGCCCGATCACCGAGCCCAGCAGAAACCATTCCGTGCCAAGGAGCAGATTTTCGAGAATGCTGCCGGCCACGATGATCCCATAAGCAGGCACAAGTACTTTGCAGGCAAGACCTTTTGTATTCATCATGTTCTCCTCAAGGACAAAATTAAGTATGCCGTCACCTAACGACATAAGTACCACCACGGACCGCGATTGAAAAGAACCCGGGCCGGATTAATCCGGGCCGGGTTCATTCGCATTGGGCCTAGCGGGTCAACTGACGGTAACGGATGCGGCGCGGCACCGTCAGGGTGTTTCCTGTGCGGCGCTTCAAATCCTTTTCGTATTCCGAATAGTTGCCCTCGAACCAGACCACCTGGCTATCGCCTTCGAAGGCCAGGATGTGGGTCGCGATGCGGTCCAGGAACCAGCGGTCATGGGAGATGACCACGGCGCATCCGGCGAAGTTTTCAAGCGCCTCTTCCAGAGCGCGCATGGTGTTCACGTCCAAGTCGTTGGTCGGCTCGTCAAGAAGGAGTACGTTGGCCTCCTTTTTGAGCATGAGCGCCAGATGCAGGCGGTTGCGCTCGCCGCCGGAGAGCATGCCCACGGTTTTCTGCTGGTCAGGCCCCGCGAAGTTGAACTTGCTGACGTAGGCGCGGGAGTTGATCTCACGGCCGCCCAGATTGATCGTGTCGTACCCGCCGGAGACCATCTCCCAGACTGATTTCTTGGGATCAAGCACGCCGCGATCCTGGTCCACATGGGCCAGTTTCACGGTCTGACCGAGACGGATCTCCCCGCCATCGGGCTGCTCCTGCCCTGTGATCATGCGAAAAAGAGTGGTCTTGCCCGCGCCGTTGGGTCCGATGACGCCGACGATTCCACCCGGAGGCAGGGCAAAATTCATGTCCTCGATGAGCAGCTTGTCCTCAAAGGCCTTCTTCACGTGGCTGGCTTCGATGACCACATCCCCAAGGCGGGGACCTGAAGGGATGAACAGCTCCAGGGTCTTGATCTTGTCTTTGGTCTCCTGGTTGAGCAGGTTCTCGTAGGACGAGATTCTGGCCTTGGCCTTGGCATGGCGGCCCTTGGGCGACATGTTGATCCATTCCAGCTCGTGCTTCAGGGTACGCTGGCGAGCGCTCTCCTCCTTTTCCTCCTGGGCCAGGCGATTCTGCTTCTGTTCCAGCCAGGAAGAATAGTTACCCTTCCACGGAATGCCCACGCCCCGGTCCAGCTCCAGAATCCAGCCCGCGACGTTGTCCAGGAAATAGCGGTCATGGGTCACGGCGATGATGGTGCCCTGATACTGCTGCAGATGATGCTCAAGCCAGGCGATGGTCTCGGCGTCTAGATGGTTGGTGGGTTCGTCCAGGAGCAGGATGTCGGGCTTCTGCAACAGCAGGCGGCACAGGGCCACGCGACGCTTCTCGCCGCCGGACAGGACGCCGACCTTGGTCTCGGGATCGGGGCAGCGCAGGGCCTCCATGGCCATCTCAAGACGCGAATCGAGCTCCCAGGCATCCTGGGCGTCGAGCTTCTCCTGCACGTCGCCCTGGCGGGCGATGAGCGCGTCCATCTCGTCGTCGCTCATGGGCTCGGCGAACTTGGCGTTGATCTCCTCGAACTCCTGCATGAGGTCGACGGTCTCCTGCACGGCCTCCTGCACGATCTCGCGCACGGTCCGCTCGGGATCAAGCTGCGGCTCCTGCTCCAGGTAGCCTACGGAATACCCGGGAGAGATGACGATGTTGCCATTGTACTCCTTGTCCACACCGGCCATGATCTTAAGCAGCGAGCTCTTGCCGGAGCCGTTCAGGCCCAGAACGCCGATCTTGGCCCCGTAGAAAAAGGACAGGGAAATGTCCTTGATGACCGGTTTCTTGTCGTAAAACCGGGACACCTTCATCATGGAATAAATGATCTTATTTGGTTCGTCGCTCATGAAAATACCCTCGAAATGTGAATTGATTGCATAAATGCCGGCCGGTTCGGCCGTTGTGGACAAACCGGGAATGAGAGCGGCCGACAAAAGGCCGGCCGCATGAAATATTGCCTGGATTCAGGATATGCTAATGGCCGAAGCCCGGAATTTCCAGTCTCTTTTCCAGCCTGCGCAGGCCGTAGGAAGCCACGCTGACCAGTACAAGGTAATAGACGCCCACGACCATGAACACCTCGCTGAAGCGGAAACTCTCGCTGGCCACGATCTTGGCCTGCCCGGTCAGCTCGAAGCAGGTGATGACGTAGGCCAGGGACGAATACTTGATCAGGTACACGATCTCGTTCCCGCAGCCGGGCAGCGCCCGACGAAAGGCCTGGGGAATGATGATCCAGACCAGGGTCGTGAACGTTGAAAAACCGAGCGCCTGGGCCGCGAGCACCTGACCACGCTTGATGGAGAGCAGTCCGCCACGGATATATTCCGAATGATAGGCCGCGCTGCACAGGGTGAATCCGATCACGGCCGCCGTGTACGGCTGGAAATAGATGCCCACGCCCGGCAGGCCGAAATAGAGGATGAAGAGCTGGATCACCAGGGGCGTGCCCCGGAAAAGCGCGGCGTAGCCATTGGCCACGGCCTGCAGGATCCCGCCGCCAAATGCCCGGCACGCTCCGACGATCACTCCGAAAAAGATGCCCAGCAGGGCCGAGGGCACGATCAGCTGCACGCTCACGAGCACGCCCTTGTTCAGAGCGGGCACCAGCCGTTCCAGCAGAAAGACGAACTCCTCGTTCATGAGCCGGCACCCTCCACATCAAGAATCTGGGAACAGAAATCAAGGGTGCGGGTGCCCGAGCCATCGGCCAGAAGTTCCTTGGGGCTGCCCTGCTCGATGATCCGGCCTTCCTGCATGAAAAGCACCTCGTCGGCCAGGGAGCGGGTGAAACCCATCTGGTGCGTGGCCATGACCATGGTCATGCCGTTCTGGGCCAGTCCGCGGATGACGGTCAGCACTTCGCTGACCAATTCCGGATCGAGGGCGGATGTAGGCTCGTCCAGCAGCATGACCTTGGGGTCCATGGCCAGAGCGCGGGCGATGGAAACGCGCTGCTTCTGCCCACCGGACAGCTCCGCCGGATAGAGGTGCCCCTTGTCGCCGAGGCCGACGCGCTCCAGCTCCGCCATGGCGCGGTCCCTGGCCCGCGCGCGGCTCATGCCCTTGACCTTGCGCAGGGCGATGCCGACATTGTCCGACGCGGTCAGGTGATCAAAAAGATTGAAGTCCTGAAAAATCATGCCCACCTGCTGACGAAATTCGCACAGCTCGCGGGCCTTGTGCGGATCCACACGCCTGCCGTCCAGCTCGATTTCCCCCCGGTCGGGCACGATGAGATAGTTCATGCACTGCAGGAGCGTGCTTTTGCCTCCCCCCGAGGGGCCGATGAGCACCTTCATTTCACCTTCGTAGAGGTTCAGGCTCACGGATTTGAGTATCTCGCGCCCACCCAGGACCTTGGATATGCCCTGCACCCGCATGAGCAGGTTTCGTGTTTTCTTATTCTCCATTAATGCACATAACCCTTTATTCTGACACGTTTTTCAAGGGCGCGCAGTGCAATGACCCCGGCCCAGGTCAATAAAAAATAAAGCACTGCCGCGCTGACGTACATGGGCAGGTGCTGGTAGGTCCGCGAAGCCACGAAGTGCGTCCGCGCCATGATCTCGCTCGCCCCGAGCACAAAGGCCAGGGCCGAATCCTTCAATATGATGGAGTACTCGTTGGACCAGCCGGGAATGGACAGGCGCAAGGCCTGGGGCAGGATGATGGAGCGGATGGCCAGGCCGTCGGACATGCCGAGCGCGCGGGCCGCCTTGAGCTGCCCCTTGGACAGGGACAGGATGGAGCCGCGAAAAATTTGGGACTGATAGGCTCCGCTGGTCATGCCGAGCACGATGGTGGCCGCCGCGACCGCGTTCAGGTTAAGCCCCACGAGGTTGAAGAGTCCGAAATAGAAAAGAAAAAGCAGCACCAGAATCGGCACTCCGCGAAAAAACCAGACGTAAAGGCCGCAGAACGCCCGCGCAAGCCACGAGCCGTAAACCTGTCCCACGGCCAGGGGCACGCCGATGAAAAGACCCAAAAACATTGCGCCGACCACTGCGATCACAGTGACGGCCGCGCCCTGCAACACATAGGGCATGGCGTCCAGGAGGACGGTGACGGTTTCGTTCATAATCAGGGCTGAATCCTTGGCACGGCTTGGCAAAAAAACGGGAAGGCCGGAGCATTGCCAGGCCTTCCCGAGGTTTCAAAAAAAGGTCGGACTACTTGTTCAGGTGCTTGGCGATGAGCTCTTCCCAGTAAGGGTCGGCTTTGAGCATCTCGAAGCCCTTGTTCAGAGTGTCGAGCAGTTCCTTGTCTTCCTTGCGCACGGCGGCGCCAAAGGGCTCGACTTCGCCGAAGATGCCGATGATCTGCACAGGCTTCTTCTTCTCGGCGTCACGGGCCGGGGGATAGTTCATGGCGGCGGCGTCAATGCGGCCGTTGACGACGTCCTCGATGGCCATGGGAGCGGAATCATAGTGGCGGATGGTGAACTTCCAGCCCTGCTTTTCCTTCTCGTCGGCCATCCACTTGGCTTCGGAGGTGCCGGCCTGCATGCCGATGGTCAGTTCCTTGCCGTAGATTTCATCGGCCTTGAGCTCGGAACCCTTCTTGGTCACGAACACGTTCTTCACTTCCCAGTAGGGAGCGGTGAAGTTGACCTTCTCGGCTCGCTCGGCGGTGATGGTCATGCCGGAACAGATGAAGTCGATCTTCTTGGCCAGCAGGTTGGGGATAATGCCATCCCAGTCAACGGGAACGTGCTTGACCTTGAAACCCATCTTGGCCGCGATCCAGTCCACGGCGTCGACATCGAAGCCGCTGGGCTTGCCGCTCTGATCCACGTAGGCGAACGGAGGATAGTTGGCGTCGATGCCGTTCAACAGGACTTTTTCCTCGGCCAGGGCCGGACCGGCGGCCATGCACACAAGACAGGCGATCACAAAAGCAGCGCGTTTCAGCATGTTTTTCATCCTCATGAAAACGTTTGACAAAAAATCAGGTTCCCCCACAAGTAACAATGAACCGTCCGGGCCGACCCGTTTTTCCAAGCGGACCCAAACCAGTTCATTTCACGGCACAACACTTCCAAATGCCGAATGATTTGCAGCATTGTGACACGTACACACCGGTATATTCATTTTCCAAAAACCGCAACACATGCCCGGCGGCCATGAAAATGCAAAAGAACCAAAAGAAAGCGTATATTTGCGGACTTGCAGCCGTCTGCCTGTGGTCGACCGTGGCCACCGCCTTCAAGCTGTCCCTGCGCCACCTCGGCCCGGAACCGCTGCTTTTCTACGCCAGCCTGACCTCGGTGCTCGTCCTGCTCCTGATCCTGACCATCCAGGGCAGGATAGGCGAACTGTCGGGGCTGACATTGAAGGAAGCCCGCTTCTCTCTGCTTCTTGGCGGTCTGAACCCCTTTCTCTACTACCTTGTCCTGATCCGCGCCTACGATCTGCTCCGAGCCCAGGAAGCCCAGGCCATCAACTACACCTGGGCCATCACCATGAGCCTCCTGGCCATCCCCCTCCTGGGGCAACGCCTGCGGGGCCTGCAGTTCGTGGCCATCGGCCTTGGCTACCTCGGCGCGCTCATCATCTCCACCCGGGGCAATCTGCTCGGATTCGAGATGGAGAGCCCTCTGGGCTTTGCCCTGGCCATGGGCAGCACGGTCATCTGGGCCCTGTTCTGGATTTTCGGGGTCAAGGACGCCATGGACCCGACCCTACGCCTGCTGCTCAACTTCTGCTGCGGCGCGCTCTACACCGGGGCATGGGCGCTCCTGTCCGGCATTTCGCTCATCCCCAACGCTCCGGGTCTGCTGGGCGCGATCTATCTCGGGGTCTTCGAGATGGGGGTGACGTTCGTACTCTGGATGTCGGCCCTGCGCCTGTCCCGAACCACGGCGCAGGTCAGCAACCTGATCTATCTGGCCCCCTTTTTGTCCCTCTTCATCATTCACTTCCTGCTCGGCGAGACCATCCATGCAGCCACCCTGGCGGGACTGGGCTTCATCCTGGCCGGCACCGTGACCCAGAAATTCGCGGACGCGCAAGCCATGACCTGAAAACTCCGGACCCCAAAGCTCTCTGCATGCTACACCACACGCATTTCGATTTAAAAAAAACATATTGACAGGCCAGCAGCTCACCACTATTTTATCCATTGTTTTGAAGCGTCATGCCATTTCATGGGAAATGATCGTGACGCTGGTGCGGGCCAGCTGGTAGCTGTTTCCAGCCGGAATTTCCGCATTTTTTTTACCTTTTTTTTCGGAGTTATAGTTTAGTCTATGAACATCTATGTTGGAAATCTGTCCTGGTCGACCACCGATGCCGACCTGAAGTCCCTGTTTTCCCAGTACGGCGAAGTCACCTCTGCTCACGTCATCGAAGACCGCGCCACCGGCCGCTCCCGTGGTTTCGGCTTTGTCGAGATGGATGACGAAGGCGCCCGCCAGGCCATCCAGGCAGTGAACGGCACCGATTTTCAGGGCCGCAACCTGAAGGTCAACGAATCTCAGCCCCGTGAGAGCCGCCCCCGCTACTAAGCGGTCTGTTCGATCATGAGGAAGCCCGTCCAAGGACGGGCTTTTTTTTGTCCAAAATCCGCCGCCACGACTGCCCGAAAAGTGCATTGACGAGTTCCCCGCGTGCCGCATATTGGAGCCGACACCCAAGTCCCCATCCCCTCAGGAGTTATTGATGCGCCCCTGTTCCAAGACGATCCGACTTTTCCTGCTCCTGCTCCTGGCGATGCTCGCGGCCTGTTCCAAACCCGCGCCCGGGCCTTCGCAAGCCGCCCCGGCACCGACAAACGCAACGATGGAAGCCCCCGCTCCCCAAAGCCCGGCGCCAACAGCCGAAATCCAGGCCACACCACGAAGCGAAACCGCGCCCACGCGGACCTCAGAGGCACAGAAAGCCCCGTTCCTCGAGTGTGACGCCGTCGATCCGAGCCTGGACCGCGCGGACTGTTTCAAGCTTCAGCCCGGCAAGGCGAGCAAAAACAAACACGGCAAGACCGTGACCGGCCGCTGCCAGCCCCAATGCGTTCCCTACGCCCGCTGCCGCAGCGGGATCATGACCTGCCGCCTGGGCGACACGGGGCCTGTGGAGTGGTTCGAGTGCGCGCGCAAGAGCAAGGCGACGACACTGGTTCCCAAGGCCGGGTCCATCATGGTCATCGACGTCAACAACCGCCGCAAGATGCCCACCGGCCACCTGGGCTATGTGGAAGAGGCCTGCCCCAACGCGGACGGGACCTGGAGCCTGCGTTTCAGCCACACCAACTTTGACCGCAAATGCCATCTGGACCTGGACGCCAAGGTCCTGTTCAATCCGGCGACCATGACCGCCACGTTCCTGAGCGGACCATGGAAAACATGGGCCAAGGACCTGAAAATCCGCGGCTTCATCCTGAGGTGAACCATGCAGGCACGCATACTCGAACACGCTCCCGGGAATGAATACTTTTTCCGGGAAGGATGCTTCATCACCGAACTCTCCAACGAGGATCACGACCCGGCCGCATCCATGGCCCGCGCCCGGGTCGAGCCGGGACGCACAACGGCCTGGCATGCCCTGGCTCAAACCGTCGAGCGCTATGTGATCCTTGAAGGCCGGGGCCGCGTCGAAGTCGGCGACCTGCCGCCCCAAGACGTGGCTCTCGGCGACGTGGTCATCATCCCGCCGGGGGTCCGGCAGCGCATCACCTGCACAAGCGCATCCGACCTCATCTTCCTGGCCGTCTGCACCCCACGCTTCGACCCGCGAAACTACATCGCCCTGGAAGAATAAAAGATGGATCCCCGCCTGCGCGGGGATGACACAGAGTGACAACGCACCACAGTACCACGGCGGGCCTTGTTGGTCCGACTCTCCATCCAAACCAAGAAAAACAAGTCTTCTTCCCCCGAAAAACGCACCGCAGTACCGTGGCGGGCCTTGTTGGTTCGGTCAGGTTGCCTCGACTGTCTGACCGAGTCAGGCATCGTTGGCGGAATCGTTGCCGCTCGTCCTGCTCCGCTTTTACGCCCTGCACGCAACGATTACGCCGTACGAGGCCCGCGAGGGAGTTTCAAGGCGGCCTGACCGGACCAACAAGGCCCGCATCTCCAGCCAAACCAAGAAAAACACATCTTCTTCACCCCCAAAACACACCATATTAAACCGCAGTGACAACGCGCCGCAGTACCGCAGCGGACCTTGTTGGCCCGGTCAGGTTGCTTCGACTGTCTGACCGAGCCTGGCATCGTTGGCGGAATCGTTGCCGCTCGTCCTGCTCCGCTTTTACGCCCTGCACGCAACGATTACGCCGTACGAGGCCCGCGAGGGAGTTTCGAA